>NZ_JBALOQ010000005.1:137535-179116 GCF_036962705.1 Bacillus sp. JJ1562 | reverse complement strand
CCATATGGGTACAATAACATGATGAAATGCGCTTATGGCCAGAATAATTGCGTGTTAGCGATTTGCCGGCCTGAGACTGGCATTTTTTCAACTCAACAAACGTAGAAAGACCAGCAACCAAAATGATTGCTAGTCTCATAGTTTAGTTTTAGTTGTTTCCTGTGTTTCCGTTGTTGCCTTTACTTCCGACTTTTACAACGTTCTCAGTTTTGTTACCTGCATTATCGACTGCAACGATTTTAACTTCTTGACCATTTGTAATAGAATCCGCAAAGACGTGTTCTGTTTCGCCTTTTACGTATGGTACGTCAAGTACGGATTTACCGTCAACTAATACTGTCCAGTGAGCAATTCCACTTGTTTTATCTGAAACATCCACTGTGACTGTTTTACCATCTTTACTTAAAGTTGTTTTTACCTTAGGGTTTGTTACATCAAGTTTTACTGGGAATGTGATTGTTTGTGCTTCGGCACCTTCATAGTCAAGTGTTGCTTTTGCTTGTAAGTAGTATTGACCTTCTGGCGCAACCTTGCCGTTTTTCACTGTTCCATCCCAAGTCCAATCAGAGATTAGGTAATGCATTTGGCCTCGTCCACCATCATAGTAGTTTTTGCGGACAAATTCTTCGGACTTGATTTCTTTTACAACCTTGCCATCTTGATTAATTACAGATAGGTTTAATTCTTTTGCATTTCGGAGAAACGATAACAGATAGGTTGCACTGTCGTTCGTTCCGTCACCGTTTGGTGAGATAGCAATTAGGTTTGTATCAATCAAACCAGTTGCTTGGCTGATACCTAAGTATTTGTAGCTGGTACCACTCACATGTGACATGATACCTGTTGTTCCATAGTAAGTCGCTTCATCCCAAATTGGAGCGTCAAAAATTGGCGCTGCGTTCCAGTCACCTTTAAATCCTACATAAGGTACGACTAGATCTGGGTTCGAATCTGTTGGGTCAGTTAATTTTACAAAACCTTCTAACCAATACCCATTTGTAAAAATGGATGCTAAATCTGCATCCCACTCACTCACATCAACCGATACTTCAAATGTTGTTTTACCATTTGCAGGTACTTCGATTGTGCTCGTTGCTTGACCGTTAACAGTTGCGATTGCTCCTAAATCCAATGCGCCAAATAAGTTTGGTGCAGATACATAAATTCCTGCGTTTACAGGAGTATCTGTTTGAGCACTTGCATTTACTTCATAAGATACTGCCTCATTAGTTAGGTTTTCAGCTGTTAAAGAGAATGTAACGACATTATCATTAACTTCTTTAAGCGCTACTTTTGCTTCACCTGTAGTTGGATCAGTTACTGTGACAGGTGTTGTAAATGCTGCATGAAGCTGCATCAAACCTGCACCCTGACGACGAGGTGAAACAGGTGATCCATCAAAGTCAACTGGTTTAGATGTGTTCATTAAGAACTTTTTCGCTAACTTGGATCGATCTGCACCTTCAAGACCAAATTCTTGGTCCACACGCTCTAATACTAATGCTGATCCACCTGCTACGTGTGGAGCCGCCATTGAAGTACCGCTCTTAATTGCATATTTATCGTCATTGATTGTTGAGTAAATTTGTCCTCCTGGAGCTGTGATTTCTGGTTTGAAATCTAGGTTTGGTGTAATCCCCCAAGACGTGAAATCACTCATTTTTCCTGCGTTTGTGTTTGGAATAGCCAATTGGTTTCCGCCAAATGTAACAGTAACCGTTTGTCCTGCTTTAAGTGCCGCTGCAGCGCGATCACCGTCTGCTTTTAGCATGAATAATTGTGGAATTGTAATCGATGCATCAGACGCCATGCTCACTGTTCCATCTGTATTGTTGTAGATGATTACACCTGCCGCACCTGCATTCTGCGCATTTATTGCTTTATCAACAAAGCCGATTCCGCCACGTTGAACTAATGCATATTTGCCCTCTAGATTTTTACCTGCAAATTCTTCAGGAGTACCTAGGCCAGCAGCTACTAGTTCATAGCTTGTCCCACCTACTGGATTTGCCTGACTTGCAGATAAGTACATCACTTGAGTTGGTTCTGCATCGCCTACTTTTACACTAACTGCGTCAACTAGCATATTTGTGTTTTCAAATGAGGCTACCTGAAGTGAATCATAGGATACACCAGGTGATCCTACTACACCATAGTCAGGATTTGTTGCGTATGGATATGGGAAAGTAGTACCACTTCCAAAGTAATTCGAGTTACCCGCTGAAATGGACATCATGACGCCATTCTCAACAGCACGCGTTACAGCCTGTTGCTCAGGAGATTCAGCATCTACGAATCCTGCTGTGGAGCCAAGACTCATGTTTAGAACGTCTGCACCTAGCTTGATTGCATCGTCAATTGCTTTAATGTAAATGTCGCCGTATGTAGATGCTACATTTTCACCAAATACACGTAAAGCAAGTAATTGTGCTTCTGGAGCAACACCTTGGATGCCACCATTTTCTTCGTCACCGTTTGCACCAACTGTTCCTGCTACGTGCATACCGTGCATATTTGTATCCGCATTTACATCCACAATGTTGGCGTTATTGTCCATGTAGTTCCAACCGTAAGGAACTTTTTCCGTCCAGAACTTTCCTGGAAGGCCAAACTCAGAAATTGCACCGTTGACGTCTGCCTCTGATAAATCAGCAGAAGAGCTGCCTGTTAAAACAAAGTCCTTGTGAGAAGGGTCGATTCCGGAGTCAATGATTCCGACAATCATACCTTCGCCTTTGTAGCCAAAGTCACGCCAAACTTGCTGCGCTTCAACTAGCTCTTTACTGTATTTCATGTCTGCTTCTTCTTCTGGAAGTTCATACTCAGTTGCGATGTAGACATTTTTAACTTCAGGAACTTCTTTGATTTTTGCGATATCCGCGTATTTTACTTTCCCACTAAAGCCATTTACAATGGCATCAAATTCTTGCTCGTACTTGACTTTGATGTTTTTCCCTTTGATCTTATCTTTCGCTGCTTTTTGCTTGTTCTTTGCAGCCTTTTCTAATTGTTTTCTTTCCCCTTTTGAAAGCTCATCATACTTTTTTCCCTTTTTCGTTGCTACTTCAACCGGAGCATCGCCATCCATTTCGACGACAACACGTACCTCTTGGTCAGGGTCAATATTCGGTGCATCTGTTGCTTCTCTGTTTTTAATTTCACTCGTCGGTTTCTGTGCATCTAGCTGTTTCGGTGTGATTCCGCCTGTAAACGCAAAACCGCTACCGCTAAATGCTAATAATAAAACTAGTAATAAGACCGTAATTCTCTTAGCCATTTTTATCCTCCCTTTTCATATTGGGACAGAGGGACAGGTTAACTGACCCAGGTCTGTGGGACGAGGTACCTATCCACGTGTCCCATAAAACTACTAAATTCGAAAAAATAGTTTACCTTCTCGAAAATTTCGACTTCAAAACGTTACGAAATTTTCGACATATTCAAACTATACTAAATTACTATTTATGGAACTAGCACTAAAAGTCATAGTAAAATATGGCTAAAAATGGGTATCGATGATGTTGAAATTTGTCATTTTGGGAGAATTGGAGGAGTGTTAGTAGGAAAAAGGTTGGACAAAGGGACAGATTCATTGACCTTTCGATAGGGTAAAGGGATGAAGTGTTGTGGGTACAAGTGGTCGGGACCACGGGGACGGTTCCACTGGTTCCCTTCATGAAACAAAAATGCCAGTCCTCGCCCGAATTACATTCGTGCGAGGACTGGCGCTTTTTATATAGAATACACTTTTCAATGACTCTTTAGTCAAACAAAACCTCTACATCCTCTTTCCCATTACACTCAAATAATTTCTGTATTTGAGCCTCTGTAATACGTTCTATTGAAAGGATTGGAAGGGAATCTTTTGAAAAGAATCCTACATCCGACGTTTCTACACTACCTCTAGGTTGACCCCCTATAAGTTCACATTCAATAAATATTTTATAGCTATGATAAATATTTGGTGTGTGGGGATGCATGTTTCTATCTAGAACAGCGAGCACCCTTTTGGGTTTTACTATGTATCCTGATTCTTCTTCTACTTCCTTTACTGCATTTTGAGAGGGAGATAGTCCTATGTCTGCCCATCCACCTGGCAATGTCCAAGCATTGTCACTTGTTTCTTTTACCATTAGAATTTTGTCTTCTTTAAAAACAACTGCCCTTATATCAATTTTTGGAGTTTGATAGCCTTCTTCATTGATAAAAATCTTTTTGACTTCTTCAAGATTTTTGTTTGAGAACTCCGCAACAATTTCCGCACTTAACTCACGTAGTTCCTTAAATCGTTCAATATCGTATACATCCTTTGAATAAGCTAACCCTGATTGGGAAATTGCTTGAATTTGCTGCGCCCATTCCAACCACTTTAGAGTCATCATTATTACCTCTCTTTAATCGTGAATTTTAAATATGTGCGGTCATCGAAGGAAAGATTCCCTTTAACTAATCCCTTTGCCGACTTATAGGTCCTAAAACATAAAGGATCTTCTTCTAACACTTTATGTAGTATTTCTTCCGATTCAATTAGACTACTTTTTAAAAAAGGATAGCCATCAGATGCCAGTACTATGCTTTTCGCATTAGCTGGAACCTCAATAATTTTGACTTTAGAAAAATCAACTGGGAAACCATTAATGATTTCAAAACCATACTGGTTTTCAGGGTCATTTTGCAAGTAGTATTGCTGTTTAATTAATTCTTGCATAAACCTTCGGCTAGGATCATCAATTAATAATTCATCAATTGTTTTCCCTTTTTTTATTTCCGCCTCCAAGTAAAGAGATCTTGCATTTGCCGTAATTTCATCGATAATCTTTTCATTTTGATACAGTTGATCATCAATGATACATTGACAATCACCTATCTGCCAAACCTTTTTATGGAAGTCACTATACACAACAAGGCTAGCTGTAGGTGCCATCCATGCAAATTCTTCAATGTCCTTCAGTATTCCCATTTCGGCATAGGTATTCTGAAGGTTATCGTTGATTGTAGAAACCATGTCCTGTAAAGAAACATCTCTTGGTAAGGTTTCTATCGTTGCTTTAACTATTTCTGCTGCAAGTCTTCCTGGTGCCTTGCCATTAATCTTCCTACCAGAAATATTTGTGGCACCATCTACTACCGCCACAAAGTCATCTGTACATACATACAGATCTTCACATAAGAGTGGGTCTCCTTGCTTCCCTATTGATAGTGATTCAATCATTGAAATACTCATCTGACATCACCTTCGCTCCAATTGGTATTTATCCTTAATTATACAAAACATGTTTAGAGAGTCCACGCTTTTTGGTTTCTTTTTCAAAAATTGGGTTGTTCTTCCCACCTTAAACCCGACTGAAAAATCTAGTGGGGGCCCTTGGCACTTAGTTAATTAACGAGATTTTTGTTTTGATAAAAAGACACCTTTAAAAACTCCCTAGATCCAACGCTTATAAGCAAACATATTACAATTGATGGTTAATACGTGAAAGATGTTTCACCGATTGCAGATGTGGTCGCGGTTATTTCCGGGGCATATTTTATTTACGTTGAATGGAAGAATAGCTATCTAAACAAGAAAGGGCAGCTGCAAAACAAGCCCAAGGTTTAGCAAAGAAATAAGGCTATCTCATTTGAGGTAGCTTTTTGTTTTTGTAGATTGGAGGTTTCATAATGACTAGTTTAACAAATAGGTAACATTCATCCATCATACTCACGAGAATGAATGACGATTCATATTATAAAAGGAAAGGAGTGGTTGAGCTTGTACAACATTACTAGAGATTACATTAGGCTTGGTAATTCTCGGAGTGGTCAAAAAATACAAACAGTACGGTTTATTGTTTCTCATGATACTGGCAATCCTGGGTCAACTGCTTATCAAAATTGGAATTATTTCAATAACCAACAACCCAGTGCAAGTGCACATACGTTCATTGATGATAAATATATTTTAGAAATGATTCCATTAAATGAAAAAGCATGGCATGTCCAGTACAACAAACCAACCGATAATCGCATGTTCGGTGCTGATTCGAATGATGCAGCAATTGGTGTTGAATTTTGTTGGGGAGGAAAAATTAATTTCCAAGAAGCCTATAAGCGATATGTTTGGTACCATTCGTATCTTTGCAAGACGTTTAATTTAGACCCAAGAAAACATATTGTTGCACACAAGACATTGGATCCAGAGCGTAGAACCGATCCAATTAATGCTCTAAGTAGACATGGTATTACATGGGAAAAGTTTATTAACGATGTTGCAGAGGATTTTCAATGGAAACCGCAAGCTAAAGTTTTAGGTATATCGAAAGGAGACTTGACTGTGCGAATTAAAAAGGGTGACAAAGGGGAAATGGTTAAGTTAATTCACTTTTTCTTAGCATCATTAGGATACACTCAAATGAAGCACGTTGAAATTGATGAATATCAAGACTTTACTGTCGATGCTGTAAGAAGGTTCCAAGAAGATCAAAAACTTAGAAAGCCTACTCCAGGTGAAGTTGATTTTGAAACATTTAGCGCATTTGCTAAGGTGCTGCACGTATATTATAAAGAAAGACTTTAACCGAACAATTAGGTTATAAGTTGCAAATGTCTTGGGTATATAAGTACTAAGGACGTGATGATATGCAACAAAAAGATAATTTTTCAAAAGGATTTTTCTGGGGAACGTTACTCAGTATTCCTTTATGGTTATCGTTTTTCGGATGGATAAAAATTTTTATCTATTGATTTAGTAAACAGTGCACCAAGATTTTAACAAAAATAGCCCTCACTGTTGTGGGGGCTTAATCATTCATGTTTTGTTTTTGAAACGGATACCTCATAAAACTCCGCAAATGAATAAAGTAACTCTTTATCTCGGATTCCAATCTGTTATATCGATATATTTGATTACTCCTTCTTCTCCAGATTCTGTAACAGCATCTATATTATAAAAAGTATCTAAATAATATGAAATATAAAAAAGATAGTCAATTTCACTAACCCAAGTAGCTGAAGGTTCACCCAATCCTTTTTTCATATCACTTAAGTATAATTTATCCTTCAAATAGAAGGTTGCAGCTACAGTTAATACATCGTCACTTACATTGGCGCGCTCGCTATAATCCATAGTTGTTGGATAATAGTATATGAAATCTTGATAAACTAATGAATAAGCACCCTCAGCGGTACCATATTCCAACGGTTCACCATATCGTTTTTTGATTTCACCAACGGTAGAACCTACTTTAAGAGGCAATCCTTTAATAAAACCTTGTTCTGCTAAAGAGAGAAACTCTTTATCAAAATAGGGCGATTCCTCCTCAGTGGTTTGTTTTATGTCTGTTGCTTCATTTTTTTGCTCACTGTTCGTCTCCTGTTTGTTTGTATCTTTTTCGTTAGGATCATTATCGTTTTCAACCTCAGGATTAGTATCAACTTCATTTTTATTAGGTGACAGCGTATCATTCTCATTTTCAATTTGTGGAATATTATCTACTTCATCTTTATTAGGCGGTACCGAATTATTGTCGTTTTCAACAGTAACATTACTATCTGTATTTTGATCAGCATTGTTTCCATCTTGAATGTTATAAAGGATAAATTTATATGTACCTGTAAAAAACAAAACTATTAAACATGCACTTAATACAACAGGAAAAATGGTATTTGGTTTTTTCACTTTACTAGGAGAGTGTATTTGCTTTAATACTCTCTTTTTCATTTTAGCGTCAAATTCGAAACCAGCTAATTCACCTTCGAGAAGTCGTTGTTTAGCATTTTTCAATGGATTCTCCATCCTCATCGACCCTTTCTATTATTGAGAGTTTTAATAGTTCCCTTGCTCTTACCATCCTTGCTTTTGCTGTGCTTAATTTGATTTCACAAACTTCACTAATTTCCTTTAAGGTAAAATCATGAAAATAGTATAAAATTATGATTTCTTTATAAATGGCGGGAAGTTTAAAAACGTCATTCATCAGTTGATCATTTTCTTCTTTTCTTTGGTAATCGATTTCTGGTCCGTTTTGTGAGCCGAAGGACATGGTTGAAAAATAATTACTAACTTGGACTTTTCTGTAATGCCAACTTTTAACATAATCCTTACAGTGGTTTATCGCTATCCTATAAACCCATGTTTTTAATTTCGCTTTCCCTTCATATGCATTAAGATTCTTATAACATTTAATGAATATTTCCTGAGTTAAATCTTCTGCAGTTTGTCGATCTCGTATAAATGAATAAGCTAGGTGAAGAACAAAAGTTCCATATAAATCCATTAATTCTGATATTCTTTCATGATTCTGCACACCCCTTACCCCCTAAAAAATTTCTCTTTCAATTATTTGACGATTGTCATTTATAAATAGTTAAGTCCTTTTTGGAAAAAATTCTTGGATGTAATTAATTTCAAAAAAAGTGTAGTACTAATGATTACATAAAAATAGTAGGTAAATAGATTGGATAAAAGGACAGGTCCACTATATTTAGACGCGAAAAAAGGAAGGTTCCGTGACCCTCCTCTCTCAATCGGTTGTTTCAATCCACCAGCCCGCTATGTTGATTCCCTTATAATTCACTTCTTTTCCGGTCTCATCTTCATAAGAAAAGTGACCGGTTGCGAAGATGAGATACCAGTTTGTGTCGCCACTGGTTATTGGAACGATTTCTGCTTTTGTTACCAAGTTTTGTTTTTCATCGATATAGGTTGACACTTTTACACAATCTAAGCCACTCGGGCAATAGAGCTGTTTGTTATCAGTAACCCCATTCTGGAATGAATCAGAGTGAGTTGGAACTCGAAACCCGCAGAATAGGATAGCAACTATCGAGAAACCAAACAACAAATTTTGTAAAAGGTACCTTTTTTGAACTAAACTAACAAGTAGAATCCCTAAAATAGAGGTATTCAAAAATAACCATAGTAAAAGGGCTTCCTTAAAGATCATCCAACCGAGGATTGATACCACTATACCGAAGCCTATAAAGTTTAGATATTGTTTTAAAACAGGTTTCAATATAGATGGATCCATTTCAATTTCTTCCTCATCCTCTTTTTTACAGAAGAACTGATAAACTGCATAGGCGATTGCGAAAATGAAAAATACAATATTCATTGCTCACCTCGGAAATTGTGGTATTTTCAAATCATACGCTACTGGAAATACAATAATATTAGAAATTACGTAATTTATTATATAATAGAGATAAGGAATATAATATCAGAATTTTCCTATTTTTAACATATTTCGAAAGGTGAAAATTTGAATTTGATGAAAGTGTTACAGAAGTGGTGCTGGAACCACAGGGACGGTTCCTTTGGTCCCCAGTTTTGGAATACGATAATTGGGAATTGCGTAGTTCGCGATGATATTTGCGTTTTATTTTGGGTATTTGCGTTTTAACTAAGTGGAATTGCGCTTTAATTTGCAGAATTGCGCCTACAGCCGGAATAAATACGCTTTAGCAATTTATTAAGCCTAAGACCACCACATTAAACACAAAGAAGACTAGCCTTGCTAGTCTTCGAGTTTTTATGGGACATGTCCAAACTTATATTTTAAACTTCTTTATCAACTCTTGTAGTTCTTCCGCCATTTTAGTTAATGAAGTAGAGGATGCTGTGATCTCTTCCATGGCAGCGAGTTGTTCTTCTGTAGATGCTGACATGTTTTGGGTTCCTTCAGAGGTTACCTGAGTGATGTCAGCTACAACTTCCATACTCTTTACCATCTGTTCTGTACCTGCTGACAATTCATGTACCGCTGATGTGATTTCTTGAATTTGGGAAGTGACCTCCTGTACAGCTTGTCCTATCTGGTTAAATGAGCTTCCCACATCCTGAATAAATGTGATTCCATCGGAAACCTTTGTTGTCGTGTCATTCATTGTTTGTACAGTTTCTTCCGTATCTGTTTTAATCCCAGCAATTAGAGAAGAAATTTGGTGTGCAGAAGTCGATGATTGTTCTGCTAGTTTTCTAACCTCATCTGCAACAACGGAAAATCCTTTCCCGTGTTCTCCCGCTCTCGCTGCTTCAATGGCCGCATTTAATGCTAATAGATTTGTCTGTTCGGCAATACCAGTAATGACTCCAATGATTTGGTTAATTTGATTAGAGCTTTCTCCTAACGTCTTCACTTTTTCAGAGAGTTGATTCACCGTTTGACTGATTTCGTTCATCCGGTTAATAATTCCTGAAACTAAATTTTTGCCGTCAATAGCTTTATCTGAGGCTTCAACCGATGTATTTGATACAAATTGTGAGCTTTCTGCAATTTGTCTTACTAATGAAGATAATTCAACGATTGTTTGATTGGATTCCTCCAAGCCTTGAACCTGTTTGTCTGTTCCGGCTGCTACCTCTTGAACGGTTGAAGCAATGACTTCTGTTGCTCTTGTCGTTTCTTCAGAGCTGGCTGATAATTGCTCTGAAGCTGCAGCCACCTGCTCTGCATTCATCGCGACCTGTCTAACTAAATCTCTTAACTTACTAACCATCAGATTAAAGGATGACGCCATTTCTCCTAATTCATCTTTTGTTTTTACCGATATGGCTTGTGTAAGGTCGGCCTCGCCTTCTGCAATTTCCTTCAAGCGCCTATTCATCATCATAATTGGTTTATTAATTGATCTTATGAGCACGATTGAAGCGATAGTCCCACCGATTACTGATACAAGAGTAATGGCATATAAAATGGTCGAACCCATTTCTTGCATTTTTTCCACTGCTTTTGTATCACTGTCAATCGTTTTGGTTACTTCATCAATAAGTGATTCAACAGAAGGATCGACTAACTCTTTTCTGATGGATCTTTGTTCTTCCATATGTATCTCAAGAGCTTTTTCATGCTGCCCATTTCTGTAAGCATCTACCACTCTTTTATTTGTTTCAAAATAGGTTTGTAGGTTATTCTTGATTTCTTCTAGTGCTTTCCCATCTTTTTCATCCAGATTTACTTTTTTAATGTCTGAAAAATACTGCTCAATATCTTTTTCTTTATTCTGGGTTCCAGTTACTAGTTCCTCATCCCCGGTCAGAAGATACGCTCGTTCGTCATTGGAAATCCCTGTAAAACGGTATTGGATTGACTTCAATGTTAATTGTAAGGCTTGATGAGTTTCTATCTCTTTATAAGTCTTCTTTATTTCATTCTGTTGTAAAATAAATAAGCCCCCTGAGAATAGCAGAGCTATTAACAATAAAGAAACTAGTAAACTCAGTTTTAATTTAATTTTCATAACTTCCCTCTTCCCTAGATGTATATAAACATTATCGGCTATTCTTCTACAAAGTTTTACATTTTTCGACCAGAAAATTTAGGAACCAGGGGGACGGTTCTATTGGTCCCAGTACACAGGGCCTGTTCAGATATGGAGAAACAATTGAACGTAGAAATGGAAAAAAACATAACAGGAGTTTGGATTTATTAAATTAGTTGGATTCGAAAGTCGTGCTTCCGTGAAGATACGGATTGTAAAATAGGAAGATTTATTTGAGTAAAATCGAATAATTTTTTAATGAAAAGGGTGACTGTAACAAGCTATTTCTATATTCCTTCTATTCTTGAAAAAGTTTTTCATAGGTTACGTTTTCAATAGATAGTTAGGGATATTTTTAGTTTCTGATGAAAAAAAACAGGGAACGTTAAAACCGTCCCTGTTTTCATCCACTCTTAACTATTTGTCCATTATTTAACCATGTTACAGCATCAAAGTATTTATTGTAATGATTCATTTCAGTGGAGACTTTATAATTACCAAATGTAACGTTATTACTTAAATCAGGATAATCTTCTCTGGTAAAGCTAACTTTGTTTGGGAATGTTAGTCTATCAAATTCTTGCAGTATATCAAAGGTACAATCATCTGCTTCACTTATTTTTATAAAAAGATTATCCCAATTCATCCTTCGTTTTCTTCGTTCCCACTTTGCAGACGCTTCTTGTTCATCTTTATAATGTAAAAAATGAATTTCTACATCATCTAAGAGTCCTATAGGATAAGGTTTTTCTTTTCTTTCTTCATTTGCCTTTTCGTGCTTTGAAATGTCTGTGAAAACTATTTTTTTACTCATATAATATTCTAGATTTCTTAATAATTTTATATAATCATCAAGATATAAAAATAACCCAACAAAAGGAGTATAGTACTCTATTTCTAAATTTTCATATACAATACCTCCCCAACAATTGTTAGATATTATAGTAAAGTTCTTATTTTTTAGTCTTTTCCTATCTGATGAGTAAGCAAATTTGATTCTTTGACCCTTTATAAAATCTTTAATCTGTTTTCTCATAACATCTCTCCTAAATTCGGCATAACCTTTATTGCTTCATATTGAAAAACAATAAGTGCAAAACTACCTAGAATCTCAAGAAAAGCGTGACCCATCAATAAAGAGAAGATGCATCATCCATGTGAGCATTATTACTCGATAATAATAGATAGTAACGTAATCTGTTGCCCACCTCGGATAACAGTGAACAATTTCTCACCTCGACCATCCAGATCGGGAACAAGTAGTTTTCTATCTAAATTAGATAAGCATTTTATTGTTTTTCACAAAATTAAAGTACGGACTTTACAAATTTCCGCACCCTTAAGTATTATGATTGACTTATTTTAAATGAACTTCGATAGATCTTTACAAACTCGAACAATAAATATCCCCATATACCCACTATCCCATATAATTCTTCTCAAACCGCCAAGCATCTCTGCACATTTCAATAAGATCTCTCTTCGCTGTCCAACCTAGTTCTCGTTGTGCTTTTGTTGCATCTGCATAGCATTCAGCTAAATCTCCAGATCTTCGTTCAATAATTTCATAGGGAACCTCAATACCATTTGCTATTTCAAAGGCTTTCACTAATTCTAGTACACTAGTACCTTTTCCCGTTCCTAGATTATACGCATGAACACCAACAGTAAGGTTTTCGAGCGCTGCTACGTGTCCCTCAGCTAGATCCATCACATGAATATAATCACGTACCCCAGTACCATCAATAGTTTGATAGTCATGACCAAAAACTTTTAATGACTTACGTTTTCCTTTAGCTACTTGTGTTACAGAAGGCATAAGGTTATTTGGAATACCATTTGGCGCTTCACCAATTAATCCACTTTCATGAGCGCCTATCGGATTGAAATATCTTAGAAGGGACACAGAAAACGCCGGATTTGCCTTTACAATATCAGTTAATATTTTTTCACTCATCGCTTTCGTTTCACCGTAAGGATTGGTAGTAGGTAAAAGATCCATCGTTTCTTCAAATGGTACTTTATTATCTCCGTATACTGTCGCTGATGAGCTAAAAACAAATTTATTCACACAATGTTTAAGGCAATTTTCCGCAAGAATCATGGTGCTAAAGAGGTTGTTATGATAATACTGGACCGGTTTTTCTACAGACTCACCAACTGCCTTAAGACCAGCAAAATGAATGACACCATCTATATTATGATTTAAAAAGATGGTATCAACAGCATTCTTATTAGTCACATCTATCTCAAAAAAAATGACTTCTTTATTTGTTATTTGCTTAACTTTATTGATAGTCTCTTTATTGCTATTGCATAGATTATCAGCAACAATCACAGAATGGCCTGCCTGAAGTAAAGCAACACAGGTATGTGAGCCTATATAGCCTGCCCCACCAGTTACTAGTATGTTCATTCAACGTCCTCCTTCCATTGAAATTTCAGCATCTAGTCGAATCATGTCAGAAAAGAAGAAAGAAATATTTTCCCCAAATTACTTACCCGCATTATAATAGTAATACTCACTCTCTGTTCTGTTTGTCTTATTTAACACAACACCTAAAAGCTTTGTCTTGGCATTCATCAATAACTCTTTCGCTTTTAATGCTGCAGCTTTTTTTGTTTTTCCACTACTGACAACCATTACGACACCATCCATTTTATTTGCAAGTACTTGAGCATCTGTTACCGCTAGTGCTGGCGGTGTGTCGAAAATGATGACGTCGAAGAGTTCTTTTACTTCCATTAGAAATTCGTCCATGGCATTTGAACCCAGGATTTCCGCAGGGTTCGGTGGGATCGGTCCACTTGGTAAGACATACAGGTTTTCTTCATCAGTTTCTCGAATTACGTTACATAGATTCACTTGTTTAGTTAACACATTTGTAAGTCCCTCATAATTATCGACTCGGAATACATAATGGGCTGTTGGTTTACGAAGGTCTGCATCTACTAGTAGTACTTTTTTTCCTTGCTGTGCAAATACAATCGCAATATTATTTGTTGTCGTTGATTTCCCTTCAGCCGCCCCAGGAGATGTAATCATAATTGTTTTCATTTCCCCATCAACGGAAAAGAACTGGATATTCGTACGAATTGAACGATATTGCTCCGAAATTGGTGACCTCGGTCTTAGCATTGTGATTAAACTGAGATTTTGTTGTTGAAGATGTTTACGTTTTGATTTTTTACGTGCCAAGAGAATCACCTCTTACTCTCGTTCGTTTTCCTGATTCATACTTACCAGTTAACTCTACTTTAAGGTCCATTTTTGAAATTGAACCTAATGCAGGTAGCTCTAGAAGTCTTGCAATATCTTGCTCTGTCCTCACTGTGTTATCTAAGTATTCAAGTAAGAAAGCAAGTCCAATACTGGTCATTAATCCAACTACAAGCGCAATCGCCATATTAAGTATTTGATTTGGTTTTTCGGGGGCTGAATTCTCTGGAAGCTGTGCAGGTGACAAGATACTTACATTGTCGACATTCATGATTTTTACGATTTCTTTCTTAAATACGTCTGCTGTTGTATTAGCAATCTTTACTGCCGTCTGTGGTTCTGTGTGCTGAACTGAAATTTTTATAACCTGTGAGTTATACGAGCTTCCAACCCTAATAATCTTGTTTAATGATCCAGTTAGATTAAGCTCTTCCTTCACAAGATCTAAAATTGCAGGCGTCATAATAATTTCGTTATACGTTGTTGTTAGGTCTATGTTTGTTCGGATTTCTGATTGGTTAAAGTACGGCTGGTTCGATGTGTTTTGGTTCACCAGAATCTGCGTGGTAGATTGATAGATTGGTGTTAAAAAGAAGAAGCTCACAACCCCAACTATTGCCACGATCACGGCCGTCATAATCGTTATTAACCAAGCACGCTTACGAAGCGTATGGAAAAATTCACGTAAACTAATATTATCCTCCATTTTGTCCTCCAGTAATTGAGCCATATGACTAGGTCTCTTATCCCAATTTTTTATTCAGTCAATTGCTTATATTAAACAAGCTACACGCTCAAATTCGAAAACCAAATCTATCAATCCCCATCTCTACAAGTTTTTTAAAATATATCATATCAATACCGAGAAATTAGCCAGAACTTGTCAAATCAACCGCGAAAGTTCTCGACAAGATAAGACAGAAGGCGTACAACTAAGGAACCAGGAGGACGGTTCCTTTGGTCCCGATGGGGTCTGTTCCAGTATGGAGACACAACTGAAGGAAGAATTGGAAAAAAGCCTTACCAAGAGCTTTGATTTACAAAATTAGGTGGATTCGAAAGTCGTGCTTATGTAAAGAAACAGATTTTAGATGAGAATTAAATATTTGAGTAAAATTGAATAATTTTTTTGAGTGAATGTAAACTGTAACAGTCCTTTTTCAGGGGTCCAAAATCCTACTGATCAAACGTTTGTTTGAAATTTTAATTTCACGTCAATTCTAGAGCAAACTGCCATACAAACGTTTGTTTGAATTGAAAATCTATGATTAGTACAGATTTTTATGAAATTTTGTTTTGGTATATCAAAATATTAGTTGAAGTCACGAAAATTCTGTATTTACAATATCAACCACATAAGAATACCCCCATTTGGTAAATGTGTATACCAAACGGGGGTATTTTTCCTGTCTTTTGTCTTACCTTATTTCCATATAGCTTTTACGTTGTTGGTGAGCATTGCTTTAATTTCATCACTAGCATTGCTGTTATTTAGATGTTTTGTGAAATCTTCTAGGTGTTTTGTTGCTTGTTGTAGATCACCTTTATCATAATGATGCTGGGCTTGTTCTAATCTGCTAGTTAGTTGTTGTGTTAGTGAATGGTCGATTTGTTTTGATTCTGAAAGCTCCGAAACTTGCTTGGCTAATGTAGCTGTGTTGACTGTGACTGTCACGGTCAGCTTATTTGATGTAAATTCTTCCCCTTGATAGGTAACGATCGCCTGAATATCTGTATTTCCTGCATTTTTCCCGACAATTTTTCCGTTATCTATCGTTGCAACCTGAGGTGAACTACTTACCCACTCTACATCAACTTCAGCTAAATCGACTGCATCTCCATTCGTGAGAAGGACAGAAAGACTTGCTTCCATTTCCTCACCTTGTAGTACCGTTGTATCTTCTGCTGTGAGAACAACTTTATCTAGGACAACTTCTCTCTCATAAGTAAGTTTGAAATCATCATAATAGGCGCCTGATGTTGTAAAGAAATTTGAAGCCCCTGCAAATAATTTGGCATATGCTGCATTTTCAGGTGCTTGAACTGTCGCACTCACCGTTTGCCATTGTTTATGGCCGCCCCTAATATGAATGATATTAACACCATCCTGATCCTTCCCGACTTGTTTACCAGATTCATCGAAATAACGAATAAAGAAGCTTGCACTACCATCTTCTAAATACAATTCAACTGTACCAGTATACTCAACACCAGTTTGAACCGGAATTGGATCTGATTGGACAAACACCGTTTCATTTTGAGCCGTATCTCTAATTTTCAAAGCAGAATTTCCTGTTTTGACCTTTTCATTGGTCACCGCGTATGAAACATTACCTGTAATGCCAAATAAAGATGACCAGCCTGGAATACGATTATTTTCTCCTACTGTTTCTTCAAATCCTGGATTTGAAAATGCTACTGGAACTGTTTCGTATACGGGTTCAACTGGTAGTTTACCTCCATCAATGACCGGGATCATTTTTAAAAAGTGCTTATCACCGTCAACAAAATAGATATTTTGATTTCCTTTGTCATCATATGCTAGTTCTATAAATGTGACTTCAGGTCCGTTCTCAATTAAGCTAACATGATCGAGATCCTCTGATTTTGGATCCACAACCGCAAGTTTCCCACCAATATCCGTATACAACAAACCATCTTCGCCAAATAGGATATGAACAGGTCTCCACATCCCTCTATTTTTGATATTTGGATATAGATTCTTCGATTTTACTATTTCATAAGTATCAGGGTTCATCGCAAATAATATCCCGTCAACTGCTCCCCATAACAAGCCATCTTCATCAAAGGTTAACCCACTTATCATTGGTGGCATATCCAATTCTGGTATGTCTAGTTCGAATTCCGTAAGTTTCTTTTTACCCTCGACATCCCAAACAAACATTTTTGCTTTTTTGGCAGTTGGCTCGATATCCAATCCCCCACGGACTGTGGTAGAACCATAAATTTTGCCATCTCTATAAGAAAGTCCAACAATACTTTGATCCTGGACAATATTTCTATGCGTCTCTCTTTCTCCTTTAATAGGATCATAGATTGTCAGCGTACCACCTAATTTTTGATAGTATGGAATCGTACCGATTAATAGTTTATTATTTTCGAATTTCATGATATATGGACGGTCTTGTTCATAATCATCATATAAATTGAAAAGTGTCTTAAATTCAAGCGTATCTGTATTCATTTTTTGAATAGATGCTCCGGAGTAGATTCCGAAATACATGTCAGAGCCATTTCCAGCAGCCATACCTTCTGCTTGGCCATGAGAATACGTAGTAACTTCACCTGTTTTCGTGTTATATCTTGCCCCTTTAGGACCTCCAGGGTAAGTGGTCATGTATAGGTTCCCATCAGGACCAAGCCCAAGACTATGTAAATCCAATGGCAAATTCCCATTCATCGCTAAAGGCAAGTCGATTATTTTATTAGCATCCAAATCCACTGTCATAATTTCTCCGGATCTTTTCACCGTAACAAGACGTAAATCTGTTGATTCTTCCCCAAAATCAACAAAAGCAAGTCCCCGCCATCCTGCAGGATAACGTATACCAGTTTCCTTTGTTTCGAGTGTGTTTAGGTCTATCTCTAAAATATGGCGATTGTTAATCACATAGGTTTTGTTATCATTTACCGCTAATTGAGAATATCCAAAAGCCCCAAAGTCATCTTCTGAACCATCGCCGATTTTTCCGACTACAGTATCCTCAACCCATTCCTGTGCATCTAAATCATAAAATAAAATAGCACTTACTTCACTAAATCGGACAACGAGGTATTTTCCAGCAACCTCCATATCATAGGCAAATCCCATAGTTTCAACTGTTGTTCCTAGAATGTCAGGTGCATTTTTGGTGATTTTCTCCTTTTCAAGAGTCTCGGTGTTGATTCGGTATACATTCCCCGTAACTCCTAAACCTGCATATACATAACCGTTGTGGTAGGATAACGAACGTACATAACTAGAATCACCTTCCACATCTACTTTTCCTATATCAATAAATGCTTGTTTTGCGACATCAAATTTAAATATTTTACCTTCTTTTTCTTTGTAAGTTCCGATATAGACATTACCATCATCATCTGTTGTACTGCTCCAAAATTGATGGCTTGCATCTGGAATCCCTAGGTTCTTAACGGATTTTGTTTCTGGCGAATAGCTCCAAAGTTGCCCAGCATTACTTTCTGCTAATCCAGCAATATATACGGTCCCATCAGGAGCAATAATATGTGTCCAAACCTGGTTTACTTTTCCTAATTGAGCATTAAAGAGAACCGTATTGTTTTTCACATCAATGACATTAAATAACCCTCCATTTGCCGTTGTGTAAACAACATCCTTCCCATCCTCTTTTCCAAATACTGCATCGGTAACAACAGCACCTGTAGCAGGAGTACCTAGATTCTGCACTTCTTTAAAACCACGACCATTCAATTTTGCAACCACAGTCTCATCTTTATTCGTTTCGGCACTTGCACTGAATTGAAAGAAACTAGTTATTAACACTACAATTAAGAAACTCGAGAACAGTTTTCGAAAACATTTTTTCTCCATCTTAAATCTCCTTTCATTTTAATAATTTTGAATCTTTAACCAATTATATAGTTCACCTAATTACGGTAACAAGTCCATTATGAGTCGAGAAGTTGTCTTTATCATGTCTTAATGGAACCAGGGGGACGGTTCCGGTGGTCCCCTCAATGAGATGGGATAGGTCCATTGTCCCGTACTTTTTTAGGGGAGCCCAAAGTGGGAAAAGTGCTTTTTAACGACACTTAGTGGTGGTGGCACTGTATTGGTGGATTAGCGTGTCATGCGGATATGCAGATTTTACTTGTCAGATTGTATCTTCGGCAGGAGTAATTGGGGATTTTCCAAGTCGTAACCATTGTTTACACACCAAACGCTAAAAAGACCAGTAACCAAAACTTGATTACTAGTCTTATTAGGTGGGTCAAGTGGCGTCACTTGACTATTCTTATACTGTGGAATAATCCGGTGTATTTTGGAAATTGAGTAAAATCACCTCCACAATCCGCTTTGCCCCGTTTCCATCACCATATGGATTTGAGGCTCTTGCCATTTTTTCATATTCAATTGGATTTGTTAGGAGTTCGTGTGCGAGTGAGAAGATTGAATGTTCATCAGTTCCGGCGAGTTTTAGCGTGCCAGCTTCAATGCCTTCTGGGCGTTCGGTCGTGTCTCGGAGGACAAGTACAGGAACTCCAAGTGAAGGTGCCTCTTCCTGGATTCCACCCGAGTCGGTCAAAATCAAATGTGCTCGAGCTGCAAAGTTGTGAAAATCTAGTACTGGAAGTGGGTCGATTAGATGGATTCGTTCATTGTTTCCTAGAATAGTTGTTGCGGCATCTTTTACGGCTGGGTTTAGGTGAACCGGGTAGACGACTTGGACATCTTCGTGGACTTGAGTAATCCGTTTTATCGCTTTAAAAATATTTTTCAGTGGTTCGCCTAGGTTTTCGCGTCTGTGTGCTGTGAGTAGTAGAAGTTTGTCTGTGCCGATTTTGTTCAGAATTGGGTGCTGGTATGAAGGGGTGACGGTTAATTTGAGTGCGTCTATTCCAGTGTTTCCTGTTATAAAAATGGAGCTTTCTGGGATGTTCTCGGCGTGCAGGTTTTGCGCCGCTTTTTCAGTCGGTGCAAAATGAAAGTCGGCGATGCAGGTTGTCATTTTGCGGTTCATCTCTTCCGGGAATGGTGAGTATTTGTTGTAAGTTCTAAGCCCCGCTTCGACATGCCCAACTTTGATTTGATTGTAAAAGGCGGCTACGCCCGCTGCAAACGTGGTAGTCGTATCCCCATGAACTAAAACAAGATCTGGAGTTTCCTTTATTAAAATTTCATCGATTCCAGTGAGTGCACGAGATGTGATGCTGGTGAGCGTTTGCCGCTCCTGCATAATGTCTAAATCATACTGTGGCTTGATTTCGAATGTGTCTAAAACTTGATCAAGCATATTCCGATGTTGGGCTGTAACGGTCACGATTGGAGTAATTTGATGTGGGTGATTCTCTAACTCCTTGATAACCGGCGCCATTTTAATTGCCTCAGGCCTCGTACCAAAAATCGTCATTACCTTTATTTTCCGTTTCATTTGTTCTCTCCTTTTTTGTTGGATGGTGGTGGGTCACAATGACAAGTCCCTCGTTCCAGCTTGGGTCAGTGAACCTGTCCCCTTGACCCTATCTTGTTCACGACTTTCACGCCACCCGACGCCGCAATTACACTTCCTGTGATAAAATCTGAGTTTTCCTCACAGAGAAACGCGATGATTCTGGCTATATCTTCTCCTGTACCTGGGCGACCGATTGGGGTTTCTGGGTCGTTTCGTGTGCGGGCTGTGGTAATAGTGGCCTCCTTCATCTCACCGGTTATGTCCCCGGGGCACACCATGTTTGCAGTAATGCCATGTTCGGCCTCCTCGAGAGCAATCGATTTCGTAAGTGACACCAGCCCAACCTTTGCTGCACTAAAAGCCGAGCGATACATCCAGCCAGGTGAGCTCTCAGCGTCCTGAAAGCCATAAGTGATGACCCTACCGAATTGTTGCTTTCGCATGACGGGAATGGTTAGCTTAAGAAAATGAAACACCGAGCTGAGGTTACCGTCAATCATCTCATTCCACTCGTGGTCCTCGTATTCTACTAACTTTTTACGTTCAAAAATATAAGGACCCGCGTTGTTTATGAGATAGTCGATTCGGCCAAAGCGGTTCATTGCCTGATTGAAAATGTTTGTGATGTCCTCTCTTTTTGTAATGTCACCTTGAACGAATTGAATGCATTCTAAAAAGGGATTCCAATCTTTTTTAAGCTCTTCAACGCGAGACACATCGCTCCTGTAATTCACGGTCACCGAGCAACCCATCTTTAAAAACTCCTCGGTAACCTTTCTACCTAATCCCTTCGTTCCAGCTGTAATAACTGCATGTCTCACCTTATTCACCTACCTTTCGTTTTGGGGACTAGGGGGACGGTTCTTGTGGTTCCAAGGGATCACGAACCGTCCCTGTGGCCCCTGGCTCCCTTATCGGTTTAATAGTGTTAGAAATTCAAGACGAGAGTTTGCGCTTTGCTCGAAAATGCCTCTTACGGCTGTTGTTGTGGTTTCGGAGTTTGTCTTCTTAATTCCGCGCCCACACATGCACATATGTTTAGCCTCAACGACTACCATTGTGCCCTGTGGTTCGAGGATTTCTTCGATTGCGTTTGCGACTTGGTTCGTCAGCGTTTCTTGAACCTGGAATCGTTTTGCATACCCCTCTAGCATTCTGCCAATCTTTGAAAGTCCGGTTACCTTTTTATCTGGAATGTAGCCTACATGCGCGACACCAAAGAACGGAGCAAAATGATGCTCACACATGGAGTGGAACTCGATATTTTTTACAAGAACGAGCTCTCGGTGTGCGACATCGAACACCTTTTTCAAATGGTCCTTTGGATCCTCATGGTAGCCTTCAGTGTATTCGAGGAATGCCTTGACTACGCGTTGGGGTGTTTCAACGAGCCCGTCACGGGTCGGGTCGTCCCCACAAAGTTCGATCAGCTTTTTTAGTGCATCCGTTACGACTTGAGCTTGTTTGATTTTTTCCGGGTTTCCTTCAAACATACGTGAGAATTTTTCAATTATGTTTCCTTCCGCATCTATTAAAGTCATAATGTCGGACCTCTTTTCATATGGTAAACTTTACTATTACTTCTACTTTCGCTTAGTATTTCCTTCCTACAAAATGACTATTATGGTTTGGTTTAAATTTATGTTTAGATAAAGGATTTCATGAGGAATTTTGCGGACTTTTTTTACTCTTTTCATAAAAAAATGCGATAATCAGTGCCGATTATCGCATAGTTTTATTCCTATCTATTATGTTGTACATTCCAACTCCATTTTTTTAACTGACCAATCATTGCACGTTCGAGGACTTTTACTGTTTCCACATCTTCTGCAGAATCACCTACGATTAAAATCGAAATTTGAATGTGATCTCTGTTCTCATTCATTTTCTGCCCCGACCCATGAGTACGAGCACTATCACTACTTCTTACATAATCTCTTAGTCGTTTTCTAAACCCACCGTTATTGTATTCAATTGCTCTGCCCAGATATACAATTTGCCCATTCATCTCAGCTTTATATAAGCCTATATGTTTGTTGTATCTACTTAAATCTTCTAATGTAAGAGAACTTAATACACCTAATCTAATCCACTTTTGATTCCATTGAGAAAGTGTAAGTCCTCCGTATGTAATCTCACCACTAGCGTTCTTCGATTGTGAGCCCCGATTATTATATGTATTTAATTTCTCCCTTTCCTCTTTTACTTTTCTTGCGAAAGTGGGGTCACTCATTCTATCCGATTTTTCCGCCTGCGTCACTTTTCTTTCATGTTCTTTTAATCTTCTATCGGCCTCTTTATGTAATGATGCCTGCTTCTTTGCTGCCTCTTGCTGTAATGCTCCAATTACTTCAGGTGCGTGATCAATTACCGCCCCTACCACTTTCCCTACTTTATTCCAAAATCCCATGTAGTAATCCCCCTAATTCGACATTAACCTGCATTTTTCCATAATGAAAAGCAGTAGTATTCTTAGGAATCCACTGCTTTTTTAATTAACTTTATACTATTTTTAAATGTGAGCGCCTAGCACACCACACACGAAATTACATTAGCTATAAATTGGACAGGATAAAACCTACAATAACGATAATTGCCACTAGACAACCTAAACCACTCAGTAAATTTTTAATGGTCCTTGCTTTAAAGTACCATACAAACCCAGCGATAATTCCAACGATTGGTGTAGCAATAAACGATAAGACAATTCCAAGAAGAATGGAGAAACCAACGGACCCCCTACCATTGTCTTCATAAACCTGCTGGGAAGATGTTGAGTGGGATGGAGATGATGTAGCCTGATTTGTAGGTTTCGGATCACCGTAATAGATTAGATCTTGACGTATTCGGGATTCAGCACTACGTATCCAGTCATTTGCATCATAGAACTCATTATTGTTAATGTCCCTGACTAATCTAACAAGCTCTTTATATCCATTATTTTCATTTGATAGATTATCACACAATCCAATTAGCATATTTAATAGTTGTTGCTTTTCGGCACTATTCGTATATAACTTTTTTATTCTTGTGATTACCTTTTGATGATACGTTTTATTATCCGCAATCATGGTTAGGAAAAATAATTCTTCTAACAATGGATAATCATACACAGATTCTTTCCCTTGATTTAATTTTTCTTCTAAAACACTACAAGCCCGATCGTAATTATTTAATTGAAAATAGGCATTTGAAAGGCGTAAATAATAGTTCGACTCACCTGGGGCTAACACTATAAGTCTTTCATAGTAATTAATTGCTTGTTGATAAGCCTTTTGGTTTTGGAATACTTGAGCAAGTAGATACAGTGTATCTTCATCATTCCGGTTTTCATTTTCTAAAAGGTATAGAATCCTTTTTGATTCTTCATAACGTTCTAGATTCAGATAACATAAAGCCATATTCTTCCGAACCTTTTGATCATTCGGGTACTGCCTTAACATCTCTTCTAACGTGTAAATGGCACTATTATAATTCTCATTTTCCATACTATCTAATGCCTGCTGCAATAATCTTGAATATGCCCCATTGTCCATAATTTCACGGTCATAGTTTGACTTTGCATCAGGGTCCATTAGTACCTTGTAAGCCTTTGAAATCTGTTGAAATTCTTCTGGATGTGTTTCATTTGGGAATTGACGAATTTTTTTAAAATAAGCTCTTTTTATTTCTGCCTGTGCCGCTGTTTGATTGACTTCAAGCAGGTCGTAATAACTTATAACACTTGTTGCTTGCATGATTGATCCTCCGCAATTTCTTTACTATCTGAAGTTTTCGGGATTTATATGTACTCGTCCTATATTTTGATTCCTACTATATAGGTTTAAAGTCCTTTTCTCAAAGACCTCTCACGTTTCTGGTCTAGGTATAAAATCACAAACTACTATAATATTAACATAATATTGCAATAAGTGTTGCCTTCCGACAATTTTTTCGTGAGTTTTGTGGTTCTTTTTTCACAGGGTTGGTTCACAAAAAAGAAACCTAGATTTCAGGTTTCTTTGTTTGGATCTATTTTTGATTTAGCGGTATTCGGCTCCTCCACCCCAAAGCTCTCTTCCACCAGTGTGTCCAGTGTTATGATGAGTCTCCTCGTCAACAAGTTGTAGCAGCCCCGCCTCTTCAGCATGATGCCATGTAAATCCTTCCGGTGTGTTACCTTGTGCGAGCTGTTGGATATCCGTACTGTTTAAGCCTAACTCTTGCGAAAGTGCTTGATTGGATTCAATTGCTTCATATAATTCATAATTTGCGTATGTAAAATGAACCGAATCCGACTGAAGATACATATCTTCTTGGAGTTGGACATCATATACTGATTCAAAAACTGGGAATGTCCCAACGATTGTCCCATCTGGAACTTCAACCGTTTTTTCAATAAATGGGATATTTGTTTCTGGATGTACATCCCCTGCTAAAGCATCATTTCGAGTAGAAACTTCCTCAGCATCAGCCACATCTACTCCATCAATTACATCAACCACTCCAACTGCTAGAGTTGAAATGACCGCTACTTTGCCTATGTTTTTCACGCCCTGCAACGTTTTTTCATTATTTCCAGTTTTTATCCCATCAATGGTCGTTCCTGCGCTTTTTACCGTATAGCTTACTGCACTGCCAATCCCTTTTAGTGTTCTTCCGGTTGAGTCTTTTAAATCATAAAACCCCTCTTGCTTAGCAATCTCATCTTTCTTCAAAACCCCGTATGTGCCTCTTACGGCGCCATCCACAAATTGACCCGCGTTATCTAATGCAATAGTGGAAGCTTGTTTAACCCCATCTCCGACCTCTTCCACCCACTCGGATTTTACAGCCCTTCCTACTATCTTAATTCCACCACCGATAACACCACCAGCAACCGTACCGACTCCTTTACCTACCTTACGAAAGAAGACCATCTTCCCTCACCCCGTTTTTCGTTTATGAGTCTATCGTACTATGTGGTTTGGTATATTGGAAGTAATTGTTTAAGCTCTTATCAAAGACAATCCCCACCGTTCCAGACATCATTTTTTACCCGATAGGCTGTTTCAGAGACGTTTTATCCGAAGGTCAGATCTAATTTGTCCGCGAGAGTAGGTCTCAAAGACATTTGCCCGAAGACCAACCCCATTTTGTCTCCGAGTGCACTCCTCAAAGACATTTCAATTGACACCCTACTTCATTTTGTCTCCGAGGACCTCTCTCAGAGACATTTCATAACACCTAGCCCTCAGTTTCTCCTCGAGCCACTGCCTCAGAGACATTTCGAAATGCTCAAATCCCTTATTTCGTCCCCGACCCCAACCTTCACAGACACTCCAACTAGTTTCGTAGCCTAGTTTGTCCTTGCCCAAACATCTATCTCCCCAAATACAGCCGCTCCGCCAGCATCGGCACGAGGTTATCAAACGCATGTGTATTCCCGCTCTTGTCGACCGAATAGCCGCCATAATACGGACTATCTTTATCGCTATTTCTAAATGAGGCCATCCGACGATAAATCTTTTCCGCTAACTCTTTTTCCCCTATTTCCACACTGTACATGAGCAAAAACCCGTAAACTGACGGAGATTCATATTCTACTGTCGGCTGACCATTCACCAACTGATACCTCCCATAAACCACGCCAGCCCCCATCATTTCTTTTTTTACAAATTCTAAAAAATCCTCTGCCACAATCCCAAGCTTCGCCTGATGATAAGCAACCAACGCCTGGTCAACCATGTGAACTTCATCCGTAAAACGATAATCCTCGACCCGGTACGATTTTGGATAAAAAACACCCTTCAAAGGTGCCTCGCGTAAAATCCCAGTCGTCCTCTCAGCCGTCTTCGCATCAAGCAATCCCCGCTCCCACATCGACTCGATTGCAACCGGATCAATATATGACAAACTTAACGACTTCGCACTAAATCCATTTTGCCAATCATAATAATCCACCAAAACCTCATCGCGAATATTATTCTCAGATAGGAACTCTCCAATTTTCATAGCCGTCGCCGAGTAATCCCTACCCCATTTTTTCTCAGCTTGAAACAATGCCTCCATCATCCTCAAGTCATCAACCAACGCATTCGTGTATACCTGATTCGTCCCCAATTTGTTCAGCTTCCAATACACAAACCCGTCATCCTCTAAAAAGTAGGCGACCAAAGATTGGTGTGCTTTTTCAAATAGCTTTCGGTCGTCAACCACAATCGCATACTGCATCCACAAGCCAAGCGACTCGGATAGCGACTCCCTTCCTTTTGCGAGGTCGGCGTCGAAGTCTTCGTCCGGTAGAACGTAAGTAGCGATAGTTCCGTTCGGATTCGTCATCCATTTTTTAATGAAGGCCTCAGTTGGCGACATCGGTTTTTTTAGAAAAAGCAAAGCGACCCAAACTACAATTACAATAATAAGTAGCGCAGCGACTGTTCTCACTCCTTTAACCAGACCTCTCACCTTTACACTCTTCCTTCACTGTGTTTTGGGAAGAAGGACCTGACCCTGTGTCCCCCGAAACAAATCGTTTTGTTTTGTACCATTTGACTTCTTGGCGAAGGATGACTCGCTTCACTTCCAAGAATGCTGCGTAGGCGACGAGTAGGATCCAGAGCTGGGAGTAGGTGAAGTACATGAAGATGACGGTGAAAAAGGTTTTCGTATTGAGTTGGTCTTTTTCCATGCTGAGGGTGAGGATGCCCTCGGTTACGAACAGCAAAAACCCCAGAATCAAGAGTGCGTATGACACATAGCCGATGGAAAGGTTCAAATCAACAAATAAGTTCGTGAAAAAGATGATATGTGACACCATGACGCCGCCGAAGAACAACAGATATGTGAAGAAAAAATAAAATAGGTCGACGCCAACTTTTTTATTTTTCAGTTTAAAAAAGCGCAATAAGTATTTCGTGATCACGTACAGATTGCCGCGCGCCCAGCGTGTCCGTTGGCGCCACCAGACCCTTAATGTTTCAGGCTCCTGCTCCCAGGTAACAGCCTCAGGAAAAAAGCGGATGTAGTAGCCAAGGTTGTAAACGCGAAAACTGAGTTCCGTGTCCTCAGACAAGGCTTTTTCATCCCAGCCACCAAGCTCTTCGAGAATCGAGCGCCGAATCGCAAAATTCGTACCAGGGATCGTCGACATTTTAAACCAAAACCACCGACCTGCTTGGGCGAGCCACTGGAACGTGAGCGTCTCGACATTGATGAGGCGGGTAAGCAGATTTTTACCGGCATTGATGACACGAAATTTCCCAACGCTGGCACCTGCATGAGGATCATTCATTAAAGCAATCGCATGCCAGTAAACCGCATCTGGCTCGGGTGTGTTGTCAGCATCGTAGACACAAATGATGTCACCGGTTGCCCGCAAAAAGCCGATGTTCAGCGCGGCCGACTTTCCTTTTCCACCATTCGGAGGTTTGGAGTGGATGGCTTTTATAAAATGGTAATTCCGTGTGAACTCATCGACGATATCGCCAGTCCTGTCACTAGAGTTGTCGTTAATGACAATAACCTCAAGGCGATCAAGCGGATATCGTAAAGCACACATCGACTCAAGCGTGGCACGGATGACGACCTCCTCGTTATGAGCCGGAATAAGAATGCTTACCTTTGGAAACGGAGTGCGATTTTTCTCCCATTCGCGCGCTTTTTTCCGGTGGCGAATCGAGTGGAGGTAACCGCCCTGCATTAGAAACATATGGTAAAACAACATCGACCAAATCAGAAAGAGGGAAATATACATAAATGTGTCAGCCATAATATTCCCTCCTCCATTTCCACCGTAAAATGAGTCCATACAATGTAAAAAGCACGACCGCAAACGCACCAGCACCGACCATCACCCATGTCATATACTGCGCCATGTCTTTTATTCTGTAAAAAAGATAGTCCAGGGATGAAGCAAACAAACCGGTGTAGTTGATGTCAACTTTCACGAGGCCGTCTCCAGACACAATTGTGACGTTCTCCGACTTCACCGTATTGACGCGCTCCTTTAAGTCAATCCACTTTACATTCGGGATTTTTTCAAGCTCTCCTAAAAGCATCTCGAAGCCCTCCACCCCAAGATATGGATGATAAAAACCTGCGACAAAGCCATCCCGCATCACGGTGTAGCGCTGCGCTTCCTTGATCATCGATTCGATGGCGTTTGGATCGTGTTCGTCAACGAAGCCGATTGTTTCCGGGAGTAGGGTCATGCCGCCAAACATCGTCGGCTGGGTTTGAGATGGCGCTGTCCCCATCACTTCCCAGTTCTCATCACTAAGCTGGACCTGGCCGACATATGTTGAAAAATGATTGGACACAACCTTGTATCCGTTTTGCGACATCGTGTAGTGTGGCGCCTCGAATGCAAGTGGGAAGAGCCCGTAATTCACTAGTTCATCAATCCCACGCTGAATTTTTCCTTCGATATATTTCGTCTCAAAATCGAGCTGACTTTTCCTAAATGCCTCATACTCGGCGTTTGACGCGAAATCGCTCCGTGTTTTTTTCACAACTTCTTCATCAAGCGTATGGTAGATTGGCATATTGTTGTCAACATCCCAAAACTCAAAACCCTCACCTGTCTCATCCGCGCGGAATTGGTGTGTGTAGCCGTGGAGGACAATGCTGCCACCGTTGTTCTGCATGTATTTTAGTGCCTTTAATAGCTGGGGCGAGTCGGAAAAATGGTATTCTTTTTGCGTTTCTGGATTGGTGTAGACCGGAATGACCGCGACCATGTAAGGAATCTGTTTTTCTTTTAAAATTTCCGCAATTTCCATTACCTTCTTCGCATTCACCTTCGGATGGATGTCTTCAAGTCGGATGTAGCCCGGGTGAATGTGGGCATGCTCATCTCCGAATACAGCGTGAAGCGCCTCCCCAAGGAAAATTGCCTTCGATTTCTCGATGACCGGTGATGCGTAGTAATAAGATTGATTTTTACTGAGAAACAACGGGTACTCGTTCTCCGTACCATGACTCGCTTTTACAATGGTTTCGGCATTTTCCGCTGTAACGTGCAGGATGCTCTGCGGAAAAATGATGATTGATTCTGTGTCATTTGTTATTTTCGAAACTGACACCTCATTTTCAACTTTCATAAAAGAAAACCGATCCGAGAGCTGTTCAAAATTGTGGCCGATGGCGACAAGTGTTCCGTCGAATTTAGTTAGCGCCGTTTTAAAATTTTTCGGCAAGGTTTCCTTGATTTGACCGTGATAAAAGAGATGAGTGACGTCCTTTAAATCTTCGGTTGTGACCTCTTTCGTACTTCTAAACTTTATGTTTGATGTAAAATGTCCGACGAGTAAATCGAGCACCCTCTGCTGGTCCGAGATTTCACCAGTTTTCGTCGAATAGACCACCAACACCGAGTGGGATGATGAACCCGTTCCCTTGTCCCACGTGGACACTAGTTCCCCGCCCTGGGTCAGTGGGACATGGCCGTTGTCCCAGGCTACCATTAGTATGATTGCGAGTATGAGTGGAATGTATTTCATGTTGATTCACCTCTTTTTAAGGAGACAACGGCGACCAATAAGGTGAACGCCACCCCCATAAGCACCCAAAATGTATTATCAAAAAACAAATGGAATAGTTCGGACATTGACATTGGTTTGGCCTCCAGGTCGATATACGAGTCGAGGTCGATGTCTGGGATGATCTCCCCGTTTTTCGATTCAATCGAGATGCCGTCAGCCTTCACTGTGTTCGGTAGATTTTTCAAATCAATCCACTCGACTCCCGGGATTTTTTCAAATTCATTTAGGATTTCGATAAGTCCCCGCGCTCCCAAAAATGGGTGATAAAAGCCGCCGATGACACCATCGCGCACGGTGGTAAAATCATGAATACGGGACTTCATTTCCTGTATCGACTGCGGGTCCTCATAGCGCACATAGCGGATCGTTTCTGGCAATAGCTGCATGCCGTGCAAATACGTTGGTTTTGTGATGTAAGGCGACTCGGTCATGATGCGCCAGTCCTTATCTGTCAGTTGGAGTTGACCGACGATCGTTGAAAAATGCTCAGACAGCACTTTATAGCCGTTTTGACTCATCGCATAATGCGGAGCCTCGAATGCAAGTGGATACAGCTTATACTCGGCAAGCTCCTCCAAGCCCTGTTGGATGCGGCTTTTGATGTAATTTTTATCATTTTGAATAGGCGTATTTTGCCCAGCATCCCAAAACTCGAAGCCGTCGCCAGTTTTTGTATTTTTATATTGGTCAGTGTAGCCGTGCAGAATGATGCTACCACCATGATCCTGCATGTATTTCAATGCAGCGCGAACGTTCGGCGCATCAGCAAGGTGATATTCCTCGTCCGTATGCGGGCTGACATACACAGGAGTGACCGACACCATGTACGGAATGTTGCGCTGCTCTAGTATTCTCGCAATCTCCATTAAGTCCTTCGAGTTAGAAGCTGGGTTAATGTCCTCCAGCCTCAGGTACGCCTGGGTCGGCGTTTTGTGCTCGGTGTTGAAGACCTCATGCAAGGCCTCGGCTAAAAAATTAGAGTTCGGTGGAAATAAATTGTTTGTCGCGTAATAATATTTGTTTTCCTCATTAATAAGGAGTGGGTAGGTTTGGTTTGCTTGCTTCGCTTCGATTATGGTTTCAGCAGTTGTTTCTACCTGAATAATGTTAGTTGGGTCGACATTAATTGATTTATCCTCTTTCGGTAGATAGAGTTCCTCGGTGTACAGCTCGGCTTGATTGGTTTTGATAAAAGGAAAAATCGCTTGCTGTTGTTCGATATTGAGACCAATTGACATGATTGTGCCTTGGTAGCTAGCTAGAATATCGATGAGTTTTTGCGGTAGCTGCTCCCGCGTTTGCCCATAGTAAAAAAGATGGGTCACCCCCTTTAAATCCCCGTCTTTGACCTCACTACTGCTTTTGAACGAAATATCCTGCGTAAAATGGCTAATTAGCATATCAAGGAGGCGCTGATGCTCATCGATTCTTTCAGTTTGTGATGAAAAAACGACCAGCACCTTTGGATCCTTTGCGGACACATTCGTTGTCGGTGCGCAAAAAATCCCGAACATTAGGGCAATACTCATTATCATTTTCCAATTTATGTTTCTCTGTTGACCCATATCTTTCCCTCACAGTTGGATGCGTCCTATCATGAGTTTTTAGGCGGAGTGGGCACTGGACATGTCTCAGTTCCACCACACCCTTCTTTCCTCCCAGCGAAATGGAAATGGTCCTTTCGCTGAATGAAATTTTACTCATATAAGTAAAAGTATGAGCACTTTATAAAATTTATTATCATTATGCGACATGTTCTCAAAAAAGAATTATCGGGTCATGAGGATAGGTTCTCTGTCCCTACTACCTTTGTAGTATTTTTCAGTAAATTCCATAGTTTTCCGGTTGTTTTCGTTGAGTACTGAATGTTTTTCCAGTAGAATTTTTAAAGTATATATCAAAAGATTAAAATTATTTTAAAGTTAGTTAGTGGGGGGATTTCTTCTTATGGTTTCGAATGAGATGAGAAATGAGAAACAAAGGAGGGATACACATTTAAGTCAACTTGCCTCGGTTGGGCAGATTGCTGCCGGGATTGCTCATGAGGTACGCAATCCACTAACCGCCGTGAAAGGATTTTTGCAGCTTCTTCAACAAGAGGAGGGGCACAACTACCTTGACATTGCTCAGAGCGAGCTCGACGACGCGCTTATCACCTTGAACGATTTGCTTCAGGTGTCCAAGCCTGATTTGGAGGATGAGGATGAGCAGGCGATCCATCTAGCGGCCGAATTGGAGTCGATTTTAAATCTATTTTTAGATAAATTGTACGAAATTAAGCTTGAGACGGACTTTAAGAATACGGATGCCGTCATTGTCGGCAAGAAAAATCAGTTCAAGAAAGCATTTTTTAACCTGATTAAAAATGCGATTGAGTCGATTGTTGGCACTGGAAACATTACGATTACCCACTGTGCCAATGACAAGGAGGTTATTGTCACAATTCAAGATTCAGGCGTCGGTATCCCGAAGGAAAAAATGAAACTTCTTGGCACACCCTTTTTTTCAACAAAGGACTCCGGAACTGGAATGGGTCTCGCGCAGGTTTTCTCCGTTGTCTACCAGCACGGCGGCGACATTTCCGTTGAAAGTGAATTGAACGCTGGAACAACTTTTACCATCAGACTGCCAAAACAACACAAAACCATTAATCGAGGTGTTCGGAAATTGGATGTAACCTACAAAGAATCTATTAAAGATTTTTTCCTGGAAAACAAAGTCTGTTTTGAGGAAAAATTGCTTGAGGAAGCCATCAATGTGAAGGATAAAATCAAGGATATTCAGACTGTCGGAAACATCAACCTTCTCGATAACGCTCATAAACTTGTACTTTTTGTAGTCGAAGAACGTGAACACGAGTTGATTACATTTGCAAAGCGTGAGGGTATGGCCTGGGCAAAAAATTCTCTGACACTCGCGTTCAAGCTTGAGTGGGTCCAATCCATCCGCCGCACCCTGTGGGACTTCCAGTACAATTATGACCTGCTATTGAATAATGAATCCAGTCGTGACGCGTTTTTTACGCTTGAAAAAAGGATAAATACCCTGCTCGACCATTTCTTAACACACTTTTTCATCAGCTATTCCAAGTACAAGGACGACCAGCTGGAGTCGCACAGGCAGCTTGTTGAAAATCTGTCTGTGCCGATCATTCCGATTAACAAGGACACGTATATTATCCCGTTGATTGGTGGCATCGACTATCGTCGAGTCATGACGATTGAGGACAAAATTTTGTCTACGATTGAAAATGAGCATATCCGCACGCTAATCATGGATTTATCTGGCGTTGCCTTCATGGAGGACGAAGTAATTCACCGCTTCATGAAGCTGATAGAGGGCGTTAAAATGATGGGTTGCCAAATTGTCCCAACTGGCATTCGCGCGGAATTCGTAAAAAAGATGATCGCGTTAGATATCAGCTTTGCGGAAATTGCGGAATCGAAGAGTACCTTGCAGCTGGCGCTGAATGATTATTTGTTTGTTGGAGATGTCGAGGAGTAGGATTTTGTATGGCTTTGGATGAGTGGAAGGTTCGAAGGAACCCTACCCTCCAAATATAAAAAGGCCTTCAGTGTTTAGCAGAAGGCCTCGACTATCTTAAAAGCTATTATTTTCAATGATCATTGCGATTCCTTGGCCGCCGCCGATACAGAGGCTCACCGCCGCATATCTTTTCCCCCGTCGTCTTAGTTCGTATGCTGCTGATAGTAGGATTCTCGCTCCACTTGCTCCGACTGGGTGGCCTAGTGCAACTGCCCCACCGTTGACGTTTGTTTTTTCCCGGTCAAGTCTGAGTTCTTTTTCAACTACGAGATATTGCGCAGCGAATGCTTCGTTTACCTCGACTAAGTCCATGTCGGCTAAGCTTAGTCCCGCTCGTTCGAGTGCTTTTTTTATCGCTGGAACCGGGCCGATTCCCATGATGGTTGGGTCAACACCGGCTACTCCCCACGATATCACCTTTGCAAGTGGCTTGAGTCCATTTTCACGGACAGCTTTTTCACCAGCAACAACAACTGATGCTGCCCCGTCATTGATTCCGGATGCGTTTGCAGCGGTGACTGTTCCGTCTGCATTGAATGACGGTCGTAATTTACTCATCGACTCCAAATTCGCGTTCGGCTTAATGTGTTCATCTTTTTCTACTAAAATACTACCTTTTCTCGTTTTCACCTCAACGGCGACAATCTCTTCCGCAAAGGTTCCGTTCTCAGAAGAGTTTGCTGCCCTTTGATTCGACTCAATCGCGAATTTGTCCTGCTCCTCCCTGGAGATCGAATACTTTTTTGCCAGTTTTTCAGCAGTCATCCCCATCCCTTTTCCTGTGTATTGGTCCGTGAGGGTTGTCAGCAACATGTCTTCAAATTGAAGATTGCCCATTTTTGAGCCGCCAAATCGCTGTGTAAAATTCGCATATGGGGATTGGGACATGTTCTCCGTTCCTCCTGCAAGTACCATTTTCGCATCCCCTACTAAAATATGCTGAGCCGCGGAAACAACAGCTTGCAGACCAGAGCCACATAAGCGGTTAACCATAAATGCTGGAACTTCCTGAGGAACACCGCTATGTAGTGCAATGTGTCGTGCAAGATAGGATGCATTTTTTTCGGTATGAATGACGTTTCCGTAAATGACGTGATCAATTTGTGCGGGATCTACCTTAGAGCGCTTCATTGCTTCAATTGCGGTGGCGCATCCTAACTCTGTAGCACCCGTCCCTGAAAATGAGCCTCCAAAACTAGTGAATGCCGTACGAGCCCCATCAATAAGAAAAATTTGTTCCATGGAAAAACCTCCTTTTAAAATAGTTTACCATGTTGCTAACTATATGTAATGAATATTCTGACTAATATCCCTATGAAAGGAGGTGTACAAATTATGCACACCTTAACTTTGGCATTATTCAGTTGTTTATGTCGAAACTCGGTTGCATACCAACGGAATGAATCGTCGGTGGAGGGATATGTAATATGTAAAAAAACACTAAGGTGTGTTTCGTCGGTGTAACAATCGATGTAGATCCAAGTGAGTCTTTCTACCTATATAATACTTCCTGATTCGGCATATTTCTGTGAATTTCATCACATTTTTAACTTTTTTTGTCATTTTTTTATAATTTTGTCATGTATTGTTGTTTCGAACATAAAGTTCCGCCTAAGCAAACGTTACATACGGTCCCTTCCCAGATACCTCGTACGTGAAGTTTAGCCTTTGGACTCCCATTCCTGTTACCAAGTAAATTGAACTTACCGGCGGAATACATGAGGAACGCGTTCTTTAAAAGGACTATTTGCATGGAGTTTGAGGAACTTGCAGAACAGTATAAACCATTAATTTTTCAGGTGATAAAAAGCTTACGGCTGTACGGGGACAGGGAGACGTTTTACCAAATTGGTTTGATCGGACTTTGGGAGGCGTCGACCCGGTTTGATTCAGGAAAAGATGCCCGGTTTTCGACGTTTGCTTTTTCAACGATACGCGGAAAGCTTCTCGATCATTTAAAAAAGGAAGCTCGTTACCAGGAGCATTGCCAGCCTTTAGGGGAGCAGATTTTTCTAAAGATTGCAGATTTCTCGGATGGTTATTCCGTAGACCTCATCGAAGAGTACGGCGAAGGTTTGACGGAAAACCAGGTGAAGTGGATTCAAGGGCGAATTATCGAGGATAAAAACTATAAGGAAATCGCAGCCGAACATGGTGTTACCGTAGAATCGGTGAAGTCCTGGGGACGCCAGGCTATTAAGAAATTGCGGCAAATTATTATGGTAGAAGGATAATTTTTTTCAAATAAACGTTTGTTTGAATTTTTTGGGGTAATGACCATGGGTTTCCATGTTTAAACAAGCGTTTGTTTGAAGTTCGGTCACATTTTCTGAGGATAATGAAGGATTAGGATTGCGGCAATGGGTAACAATGTATGGTGAGGTGAAGACATGATTAAGAGGTTATTGATTCTCGCAATCATTGTGGAGCTCGGTGTGTTTTGGTATGTGCATCAGGAAATGAGGCCCGTCCAGGTACAGGTGGAGAAATTACCACAGCGCGAGCTCTTTTTGGACATGAAAAAGGTCCCTGCAGATGAACCAGAGCCTGCGGTTGAAGCGGCGGCAACAACTGACCCTTTGATGGTAATAAAAGATAAATATACGGTTGAATTTAAGAATTTAGAAAAGGAAACAAAAAAGAAGGCGAAGGATCTACTAGCACGTGCTAAAGCTGATTTCGTGGAGGAATCGAGTGATGGCATCGCCGTTCTGCAGGTGATGAGTAGCTATTACAACGAGTTCAAGACGCTTGAAAAAGAAACCGACGAAGTCTTCGAGCAAATCTATTTGCAGCTCGAAACCGATCTTGAAGCAAGCGGCTATTCGAAGGACGAGGCCACCCCTTTCCGGGAACAATACGAGGAAAAGAAGAAGAAAATGCTGAAAAAAGCACTAGCAGTGCAGGGGAGTTATGAGTGAGGGCGTGGGATTTTTCCCTATTTTAAGAGAATTGAGCCTTAAGTTGTTGGAATTGCGCCCTAAAGTGGGAGAATTGCTCCCTAACTTCAGGGAATTGTGCCTTATCCGAAAATCGTAGAATTTGTAGTTCATCGTGCTATTAATTACGGTTGCACTTGATACACCGCTCAGTGAGCGGATTGCCCATGAACTTAGAAGTGATATCAAAAAGAAGTAACTACCTATATCCAATGCCGGGATAGGCGGTTACTTCTTTTTGTTAGCAATAAATACAGATATCACGCTACTTTTTTCATCAAAATGACTTCCGCAAAAGTTGAAATAAACGTTTATAATGCTTATAATGAAGATATAATAAAAAAGATCAGGTGCGCTAACACCTGATCAACACAATTACATGCCGCAAAGTAGGCGGCTAACCAATCTTTAAAGGATTACAAATGGAAGTAATCACCCCAAATGCCTTGGTTGGGCGGGGCGGTTACTTCTTTTTGTTTGCAACGACCAACATGACTACAATTGTTATGAGCCCTAGCAAAACTAAATTAGATTGCAGTGCCACAGACATTGCCTCGTATGCCGTCATCTGACCACCCCCCTTCTCAAGGAAGTGGCTAACCGCCCACCCGCTTTATGTAACTGTACCCCTATTTTAACATTTCAGATAATAGATTACTAGCAAAAACAGAACATTTGTTCCTATTATTTTTACAGAAACGTGTTGTGATAGAATATATAAAAAATCTAGTAAAGGAGTTTTCCCCTATGAATTTTTTCGAAAGATTGATATCAGATTATGATTTTTCATTGGATAAAAATGGTGTTGGTGGAGAGCGTTTGGCTTCCCGACTTGCTGCTCTTTCAGAAATTGGATTAACTTCCGATAACGGCTCACACCGAATCGGTTTTTCTCGTGAAGAAAAGGCCGCGAAGGATTTAGTGAAGCAATGGATGACAGAGGCTGGTCTCACTGTGACGGAGGACGGTGCTGGTAATGTATTTGGGCGTATCGATGGCAAAAATCCAAATCTACCTGCACTCCTGTCCGGTTCCCATGTTGATAGTGTTCCTAATGGTGGTCATTTTGACGGCCCCCTTGGTGTGCTCGCGGCACTAGAGGTTGCTGAGGCATGGAAACAAACTGGCTTTGTACCGGAACGTTCATTTGAGGTTGTCATTTTTACAGACGAAGAAGGCGCGCGATTTAACGGAGGGTTCAGTGGAAGCTCATCTATGATTGGCGAGGCAACTAGAGAGGAACTCCTGCCGAAAAAAGATATCCATGGTGACTCTTTTACAAAAGTTTTAGAGGACATCGGGCTATCGGTTGATGATTTTTTCAATTCAAAAAGGGATCTCTCCAAACTGGAGGCGTTTGTGGAAATACATATTGAGCAGGGGAAAAGGTTGGAGCGAGTTGGTGTTCCAGTTGGGATTGTAACTGGAATCGCGGGGCCTTGTTGGTTAAAAATGACGTTCACGGGTCATGCTGGACATGCGGGCAACACGCCAATGGACGACCGCAGGGATGCCTTGGTTGCAGCGAGCCAGTTCATCCACGAGGTCCATTCTCTCCCCAGCCAGGTTAGCTCATCAGCGGTCGCAACTGTTGGAAAGGTTGATGTACTGCCAAACGGCGTGAATGTCATCCCAGGTGAGGTGCGTCTCACAGTCGATATTCGTGATATTAAAAAAGAAACACGGGATCAACTCGTTGACATGGTTATTGAAAAAGCAAAATCACTTAGCGCGGCACATGGAATTGAGCTTCAATATGAAGAAACATTGCGTGAAGCACCCGTACCGATTAGTGAGGTCATGCAACAAAAACTCGAAAAATCTGTCGGCGCTCAAGGAATCAAACCCGTGTATTTACCGAGTGGCGCTGGTCACGACTCCATGATTGTCGGACATGTGTTGCCAGTGGCGATGATTTTCGTCCAAAGTAAAGATGGCATCAGCCATAACCCAGCCGAATGGTCTTCATTAAGCGACTGCGTGCAATCCGTGCATGTGTTGAAGGATTTTGTTGAGGGGTATGACAGCTGAGTGGCAGTGGTATAGCAATGGAAAAGGATGTACGTTTTTGTGCATCCTTTTCATGTAGAAGAAAACAAAGTGACCGCTATATAACCTTACTACATTTAATAGTTTCAAAGACATTCTATGAAAAGCATTAGATAGTTTTGTCTTTGAGAATTGCACTCAAAGACATTTCAAAAAAGTATAGCAAGATTTTGTCTTCGATAACATTCCTCAGAGACATTTTGCTTAGGCTCCCTCATGGTTTTGTCTTCGATAATCGGTATCAGCGACATTTTACATTATTACTCGCTTCCCTTTGTCCTTGAGGCCCTGGCTCAGAGACGATCTACCTTCAGAACAGCGTTGAAATGTCTGCGAGGACCTCGCTCATATACATTTAACCAGCTCGGTTTGCTTCATTTGTCTCTGAGCCCCTTTTAAACACAACGGCAAAGCCCACCTCCTTTTTCCAACTCCCACCATTTACAAATCCCACCTCACGTCATATAATACCAACATACCATTTGAATATCGGCATTCACTCATATAATCTCGGGGATATGGCCCGTAAGTTTCTACCAGCGTACCGTAAATGCGCTGACTATGAGTGAGCAATGGGAATGCATTTATGCTTATTCCACTTTCCTTCGTTGAAAGCCTGAAGGTCATTGACTCACTCGTATTTTGAGGAGTGCAATGATGTTCAGGCTTTTTCATTTTAAAGGAGGAAACTCAATTGAAGCTTTTACAACAAAAAATTATCAACGAAGGTACAGTCCTCTCAGACCACGTCCTAAAGGTCGACACCTTTTTAAATCACCAAATAGACCCTGAGCTAATGGTCGAGGTCGGCAAAGAATTTGCGCACCGATTCAAAAATGACCAAATCACAAAGGTTTTGACAATTGAGTCATCAGGGATCGCGCCTGGATTAATGGCAGCCCTCGAACTTGGTGTACCAGTGATTTTTGCTCGAAAAAGAAAATCTCTAACACTTGTAGACGACCTGATCACAGCTTCAGTTCATTCTTTTACGAAAAATGAAACCAATGAAATCTCCGTATCAGGGAAATTTCTAGAACCAACAGACAATGTGTTGATCATCGATGACTTTTTAGCAAACGGCCAGGCTGCACTAGGTCTTGCTGAAATCGTTGAGTTAGCTGGCGCTAAAACCGCTGGAATTGGAATAGTGATTGAAAAATCCTTCCAAGACGGTGGTAAGTTGCTTCGCGAAAAAGGTTTCAAGGTTGAATCTCTAGCACGAATCCAGTCACTCGAAGGTGGAAAGGTTACATTTTTAGAAGAAGTGGGGGTTGGTCGCTAATGAAGGGAAACATGTTCAAAACCGCTTCTCTGGGAATTCAGCACGTACTCGCGATGTACGCAGGTGCTGTAATTGTACCGCTCATTGTCGGTGGCGCCATCGGTTTATCAGGTGAGCAACTCACGTACCTCGTTTCAATCGACTTATTAATGTGTGGAATCGCAACGCTTTTACAGGTGTGGAAAAATAAATTCTTCGGAATCGGGTTGCCAGTTATGCTTGGCTGTACGTTCACAGCAGTCGGACCAATGATTGCAATCGGTGACCAGTACGGGATATCCGCGATTTACGGTTCGATTTTAGCCGGCGGTGTGTTCCTCGTTCTTGTTTCTACTATCTTTGGTAAGCTCGTAAAATACTTTCCTCCGGTCGTGACCGGGTCAGTTGTTACAATCATCGGAATCACTCTCATCCCAGTTGCAATGAACGACATGGCGGGTGGAGTTGGAAGCGCAGATTTCGGTTCGGTTCAAAATCTTGCCCTTTCATTTGGAACGCTATTTTTTATATTAGTGTTGTATCGTTTTGCAAAAGGTTTTATGCGCCAAATTGCTATTTTACTTGGGTTAATCATTGGAACAGCTGTTGCTTATTTCTTAGGCAAGGTTGATTTTTCAGCTGTTGCAGATGCGTCTTGGATGCACATGCCGAAACCGTTCTACTTCGGTATGCCAACGTTCGAGCCCTCAGCGATCATCATGATGATTTTAGTATTAATTGTGGGGCTTGTTGAAGCATCAGGCGTTTACTTCGCACTCGGTGATATCACTGGTAAAAAGCTATCAGAAGAAGAGATATCAAAGGGGTACCGTGCAGAAGGAATTGCGACCATTTTAGGCGGAATTTTCAACGCGTTCCCATATACAACGTACTCACAGAACGTTGGACTAATCCAGCTTTCAGGTGTAAAAAAGAACACTGTCATCTACGCAGCTGGGGCATTTTTAATCATACTTGGATTCCTCCCAAAAGTCGGCGCGTTCACAACTGTCATCCCGACACCTGTTCTCGGTGGCGCGATGCTCGCAATGTTTGGAATGGTCATCTCTGCGGGTATCAAAATGCTTAGCAAGGTTGACTTTGCATCACAGGAAAATCTGTTAATCATGGCATGTTCGATTGGAATGGGACTCGGTATCACAACCGTCCCAACCCTATTCGCAAACCTACCAGAAGGAGTCCAAATCCTAACCAACAACGGAATCGTCATTGGAAGCCTAACAGCCATCGTGATGAACTTCATCTTCATGAAAGCACCGAAGGAGAAAAAGGGGCAGGTACTGGAAGGGCAGAAGGCTTCATAACAGGTATTTTTCTTTACACTAAAAAGGGAAAGCCAAAGTGGCTTTCCCTTTTTTATTTGCAACTTTGTACAGTTTTCAAATAGTACTGAGTTCTCTACGTTAACCCCTATCGGCGATAATTTGGTTCTATCGGCGGCGTTAGCGCGGGTTCTATCGGCGTTAGTCTATTTCTATCGGCGTTATTTTAATTCTTTCGATGATAATTCGATTCTATCGGCGTTATTTTAATTCTTTCGATGATAATTCGATTCTATCGGCGTTAGCAAATATCAGATCAAAGATGAAAAACTGCTTGAACCGACGCATATTTCCGAACATAGACTCAAATCCGCTTGAATCGAC
>NZ_JBALOQ010000005.1:50873-137445 GCF_036962705.1 Bacillus sp. JJ1562 | reverse complement strand
CGCATATATCTGATCGTTGACGCATATCCGTGTGAACCGAAGCATATTTCCGATCGTTGACGCAAATACGCATAATTCGAAGCATATATCTGATCGTAGACATAAATCCGCTTGAATCGGCGCATATATCTGATCGTTGACGCATATCCGTGGGAATCGACACATATTTCCGGCCGTAGACGCATATCGACATAAATCGACGCAAATATCCCTCAAAAAAAAAGCCGCCCCACTAAGTGGAACAGCCCCGTTAAAAATTTCTATTCAAATAAAGGACTCACAGCTCTTTCGTTGTGGATGCGGTCGATTGCATTCACTAGCAATGGCGCAATGGAAATGGTTGTGATTTTATCGATTTGTTTTTCTTCTGGCAATTGAATGGAATTTGTAACGACCAATTCCTGAATTGGCGAAGACTCAATTCTTTCAATCGCTGGACCAGATAAGACTGGGTGCGTACAGCATGCGTATACCCCTTTTGCTCCCATTTCCTTTAAAGCTTGTGCAGCAATGGTGATCGTTCCCGCTGTGTCAATTAAGTCATCAATGATAATTGCATTTTTCCCTTCGATGTGACCAACAATATTCATGATTTGCGCCACATTCGGCTTCGGACGGCGTTTATCGATAAAAGCGATTGGCGCATTTAGCTGGCTCGCCAATTTTCGTGCACGAACAACCCCACCTTGGTCGGGCGCCACTACTACAACATCATCAAGCTCTTTTGCCGCAAAGTATTTAGAAAGAAGTGGGACACCTACCAATTGATCCACAGGAATGTCGAAAAAACCTTGGATTTGTGGTGCGTGAAGGTCCATTGTCAAAACCCTGGTTGCACCCGCAGTTTCTAGTAAGTTTGCGACAAGCTTCGCTGTGATTGGTTCACGAGAGCGCGCTTTTCGGTCCTGTCGTGCATATCCGTAGTAAGGAATTACAACGTTAATGTCTTTGGCAGACGCTCTTTTTAGCGCGTCAATCATGATTAATAATTCCATCACGTGTTCGTTTGCCGGCTGGGAAGTCGATTGTACCAAGAATACCTCACTTCCACGCACACTTTCTTCTATGTTAATATGTATTTCTCCGTCACTAAAACGAGATACGGAACATTTCCCTAACTCGCAGCCGAGTAACGTCGCCATTTCCTCTGCTAGTTTTGAATTCGAATTTAAACTGAACATTTTAAAACATTCATTCAATTGATAAGCCACTGTTTGTCCTCCATGCAAATATAGTCTATATATAATATAACCTAATTCTGCAGGCATTTACATAGGGTCAAGTCACAAATTTCGACAAAAAATATGGTAAATGCTTCATGCCATAAAAAATGGAAACCCTGAGTTTACTGGATTTCCATACGATCATCACCTAATGTAATTCACTAAACCCAATTATTCTAAAATCCAACCCCTCTTTTGCGAATGTATATTGAAATTTTTGCAACTCAGGGTGCTTACTTTCAATGATTAACTCATATTGATTAAATTGACGTTTGATATCGATGACTTCCCCTTTTTCAAAAGAATCAATGCTGGGGTAACGTCCTAAAATCGAAAAGGAAGCTGCCATTTCACTTACGACTACATCTTTCGCAAGCTTGTCACGTTCTTTGCTAGGTTCAGAATTAGAAAGCTGATGAAGTATTTCAATTTTATCAAATCCCACTTCTTTTAAATAGTTTTCAGTATAAAAATACGGAGTGAATAACTCATATGTAAAGAATAGGATAATGAGAAAGCTTGTCATTACTTCAATTGAAAATTTAAAGCGCAGTGATGCCATCCATTTATTTAACTTCTTAACGACCCTAACTATGAAAATAATGATGAGAATATAAATAATAAACTCAATTATAAAATGGATAAAAAGAAAATTTATGTAATGTTCATTTTGAAAGAAAATAAAAAACAAAAACACACCCACTAAAAATAAAAATGCTTTCTGAACTAGTTCACGCATCCTATTCCCCCTTACTTCTTATAAAAAATATTCGATAAATTACAAATTTATCCTTCTTTTATCTATTATGTGTCGCACCTTTTCTCGGCTTATTTTTGTATAGAACTTTAAATAGCAAAATAGTATACATTCTAGTTAAATTTTCTATTCTTATTTTCATACATGCGTCGTAAAATGTAATCAAATAAGATATATATGGGACGGAGGCAGAAGAATGGGTAAGATTCCAGTGGCGGTGCAAATGTTTACATTAAGAGATAAGTGTGAAAAGGATTTTTTTGGTACTTTGCAAAAAGTAGCTGATTTTGGTTTTGATGGTGTGGAGCTTGCGGGATATTGGGGCTACACAGTAACAGAAGTTAAGGAAATGCTTAATAAACTTGGTCTTAAAGTTGCAGGCAACCATATTAGTATAGATGAATTACAAAATAATATAGCTCAGATTATCGAAGACCAAGATATACTAGAAAACCAATATGTTATATGTCCTTTTTTACCACTACATCTACGAGGTGAGGAAGGCTATAAGAATCTTGTCTCATTTTTGAATGAGACAGGTGAAATCTGCCAACAAAAAGGTATAACGCTCTGCTATCATAATCATGATTTTGAGCTAGAAACATTATCAGATGGAAAGACGGCTCTTGATATGATTTTTACAGACACAAATCCTAACTATGTTAAGGCGGAGTTTGATGTTTATTGGTTGACTAAGGCAGCTGAAGATCCGGTCGAGTGGATGGAACGATATATAAATCGAACACCGCTGGTTCACCTGAAAGATATGACTTTGGATGGGGAGAAATTCTTTGCTGAACTTGGTACGGGCGGCGTCAATCTTGAAGCAATTCTAAATCGCGGTGAAGAAAACGATGTGCAGTGGTGGGTCATTGAGCAGGATGTGTGCAGACGTGATCCATTTGATAGCATTGAAATGAGCATTCAATATTTGAAAAAAGCAGCCCTATAATTGGTCCTTTAAACCCAAGAATAACATGCATTCTTGGGTTATTTTATCCTTCTAATCGTCTATAAACCCCTGGTGAGACCCCGTATTTCTTTTTAAAAACCTTATGAAAATATGGATAGCTCCCAAATCCGCATTCCTCGGCAATTTGCTCGAGTTTCATGGTAGTATATTTCATGCGCTCAATCGCAGAGGCCAAACGAATTTCCTGTGCGTATTCAATCATCGTTTTCCCGACACTGTCTTTAAATAGATGAACCGACCTTGAGACACTAAGTCCAACATGCTCAGCAACATCTTCCACTTTAATGGCTATTGTCGCGTGTTCTTCAATGTAACGCATCATTCTTGTCACCTTATAGGGATAAGGATGGGATGGCACGATTTCGTTCATCGTTTGTTCCATAGTAAGGCAGAGCGACCTCAACAAATAGTCAGTAAGTTCATGATTTTGACCTGATTGTGGCCTTCGTTTTTCAACAATAATTTGGTTCCAGAGGGAAAGGAGTTTTCCATCAAGATCAATATGGTAAATGCTTTGTTTTGGAGAACGGCTCCACCATTCATCGACCCAGTCGCCTTTACAGGTTATGTGATAATCACCACTTTTTTGTCCTTCTTTTACAAAAAGCTCATAGTTATCGCCAGGCTTAATGAGTAAAAGGTCCCCTTTTTTCTGTTCCAATTTTTGTCCTTTCACCACGACCTCGCAACTACCTTCTGTTTGCAGTCGAAACAGATATTGCGGAAATCCTTCTCTATGTTCGGAACGGTAACCCTTCGTGTGATAGGAATACCCACAATAGAAAATGTTGGTTTTCATAAGCATGCTCCAATTCTCACAAGATAGCAAAATAATAGATATTTTTATTATATCATCTATGTTTAATCGTAAATAGTTACGATAAGATGTAATCAAATAGACAATGTTTTAGGGAGTGATTTTTTTATGGAGAAACTTAAAGTAGCAGTTATAGGTTGTGGCAGTATTGCCCAGTATCGCCATTTACCTGAATACAAAGCAAATCAACATGTAGAAATAGTTGCTGTTTGTGATAGCAATGAAGCCCGTGCTCAAGATACAGCTGAAAAATATGGGGCTAAAGCATACATAGGGTATGAAGATTTATTGAAGAATGCTAACGTCGACATCGTAAGCGTTTGCACACCGAACTATCTTCACGCACCTATTACAATTGCAGCGTTGAATGCTGGAGCGCATGTTCTTTGTGAAAAACCAATGGCGACCTCACAAGAAGAAGCAAAAGCGATGATTAATGCTGCTAAAGAAAACGGAAAAAAACTCATGATTGCTCATAACCAACGTTTTGTTGCATCTCACAAAAAAGCTCGCCGGTTCATTGAAAACGGCGAACTTGGTAAGATATATAGCTTTCGTACAGCCTTCGGTCACGGTGGTCCTGAAGGTTGGAGTATAGACGGAAAAGACAGCTGGTTTTTCCAAAAAGACAAAGCATTTGTAGGGGCAATGGGGGACCTCGGCGTTCATAAAACAGATTTACTTCGATATATCTTAGGAGAAGAAATCATCGAGGTTGGTGCATTTGTGGAAAACAGTGCGAAGGATTTCTCTAATATCGATGACAATGCGGTTTGCATTTTAAAAACAGAAAGCGGGATTGTTGGAACACTGGCGGCAAGTTGGGGGTACAACAAAGAGGACAACTCAACGATTATTTATGGAGAAAAAGCCGTTTTGCGTTTAGGAGATGACCCAAGCTACTCCATGATTGTCCATTATGCAAATGGAGAAGTTGCCAAATTTGAACTTGCCAAAATCCAATCAAATGATGAAGGCGGACAACATAATTCTTTTGTAATTGACCATTTTGTAGAATCCATCATACAGAACCAAGAGCCTCAAATCCCTGGTGAGGAAGGGATGGAATCATTAAAGGTTATCTTGGCTGCACTTAAGTCAAGCGAAACAAAGCAAATTGTGAAAATTAGCGAACTTTAAAAAGGGAATATTTTTGGAAAACCTCGCATTTGAATCATTGGGCGGGTAGTATTGCACTGTATTGCCACCTCCCGCTTTCACAAGTTAAGTGGAGTTAATCCTGAGGTGGCTCTTTTGATTTCAAGAATCATTGATCAAATATATGAGAATAGAGGAACTTTATCATGAAATTAGGCGTGTTCACCGTTTTATTTGCCGAAAAATCATTTGATGAAATGTTAGATACAGTAAAAGAAGTAGGTCTCCATGCAATAGAAATTGGAACTGGTGGCTATCCAGGTAACAAACATTGTGATTTAGATGGCTTATTAGAAAATGAAGGGGCACGTACCGAGTATTTGAAAAAGGTACAGGAACGCGGCTTGACCATAAGTGCCTTTAGCTGCCATGGTAATCCGATTTCACCAGACGAGAACCTCGCAAGGGAATCTCATGATACTCTTTTAAAAACGATAAAATTGGCATCTTTTATGAATGTTTCGGTGGTAAACTGTTTTTCAGGTACAGCTGGAGACCATGAAGGAGCAAAATATCCAAACTGGCCAGTTGCTGCATGGCCGAATGAATACAATGATGTGTTAAAGTGGCAATGGGAGAAAAAACTTATTCCCTACTGGAAGGAAGTTGGACTATATGCGAAAGAGCATAATGTAAAAATTGGTCTAGAACTTCACGGCGGCTTTTTAGTGCATACGCCATATACTTTGCTAAAATTGCGCGAGGAAACATGCGATGCCATTGGTGCAAACCTGGATCCAAGTCACCTTTGGTGGCAAGGAATCGATCCGGTTGCAGCCATTAAAATTCTCGGAAAAGAAAACGCAATCCATCACTTCCATGCAAAAGACACCTATATTGATCAAGAAAATGTAAATATGTATGGGTTAACCGATATGCAACCTTATGGAAATGTCCGCACACGTGCATGGACGTTCCGTTCCGTTGGCTGTGGTCATAATATACAGGAATGGTCCGACATGATGAGTGCCCTGCGCACATATGGCTACGATTATGTGGTCAGCATCGAACACGAAGACCCACTCATGTCCATCGAGGAAGGATTTAACCGAGCAGTCACTAATCTAAAATCGGTGTTGATTGAGCAGCCAGTTCCGAAATTGTGGTGGGTTTAATAGGATAGTGTGTGGGTGTGGATGTGTGGATTTTGTGAGTAGGAATGCGGATTGCAGATTTGTGGCCATACCAGAATAATTTCGTATTGGGATTTGATTCACAAAATAGTGTCTTCATTAGAACTGGCCATTGATTAAAAGGGGCACCACGTGTGGTGCCCCAACAATTTTTTAAAACACAATCGTCTTATTGTGATCCACGATAATTCTGTCCTCAAGATGCCATTTCACTCCACGTGCAAGCACGTTTCGTTCGATCGTTTGACCGATTTTTTTCAGTCTAGCCACATCGTCACGGTGATCAACGCGGGCGATATCTTGTTCAATAATTGGGCCCTCGTCCAAGTCGTTTGTTACATAATGGGACGTCGCTCCGATTAATTTTACCCCACGCGTATAGGCGCGTTCATACGGTCTCGCTCCCACAAACGCTGGCAGGAATGAGTGGTGGATATTGATTATTTGATTTGGATATGCTGCGACAAAATCAGGTGTTAATACCTGCATGTAGCGCGCAAGCACGATTAAATCAATGTCATACTCTTTTAAAAGCTGTAATTGCTGTTCCTCAACCTGTTTTCGGATATCTTTGTTCGCGGGAATGTAAACGAATGGAATCCCAAGGTTTTCAACAACAGGTCTCGCATCCTCATGATTGCTCACAACAACCGCAATGTCCGTCATCAAGTCGCCGCTTTGCCATTCCCATAAAAGCTCGTGCAAACAGTGGAGCTGCTTGGAAACAAAGATAGCCGTTCTTTTCACATTTTGGACATCGATTAGCTTCCACTTCATTGAAAATTTTTCGGCAATATCTAAAAATGCGGACTCCATCTCCGGCTTTTTCCCCGTTAAAGATGGGCAGTCAAATTCAATTCGAAGATAGAATGTTCCTTCTTGATGGTGTGTGGAATATTGACTGGATTCAATGATATTTGCATCGAATGAATATAAAAATTGGGAGACAGCCATCACGATGCCCGGTTGATCCGGACAACTCACCAATAGCCTTCCGTGATTCTGATTCTTGCTTTGAAACTCTTCCTTATTAAAATACATGTTCATAACCTCACATTAATTAATGAGGAATATTATAACAGTATCCTAGATAGTTGTCTAAATAATTCGGAAATTATCGACAAAATTTGCGTCTAGGCAAGTTGGGGAGGGAGTTGCAAATATTTGACCAAACAACGCATTTCCCCGTGAAAAGATGCAAAAATCCACGCTAATGACGCAAATTCTAATCAGGACGCAAAAAAACCGAGCTTAGACGCAAAGCTCAGTTTAATTGTTACAAATCCACCCAAACTTTTTTACTCATTCGCCAGTTTTTCAATAAGTAGCGCAACTAGCGCACTTCTTACCGGCATTTGCGAGATAAGCAGATGCTCGTTTGACGCGTGGGCCCCGTCACCGACTGGTCCTAACCCATCTAAAGTTGGGGCAAATTGAGACGCGAAGCTACCGTCACTTCCGCCACCACTTGCTTGTTCTTCCAGGTCAAAACCAAGATAGTCCTTCGCCAATTCCTTTGCTGTTTCAAACATTTTTGTAATCTCCGGCGTTTTTTCCATCACTGGACGGTTGATGCCACCCGTTACCTCAATTGTTAAGCCTTCCTTAGATGGCGTTAAGCCTTGAATTAATGGGATAACTCGATCAAATTCGGCGTAATTTTTCACGCGCAAATCCAATTCGGCCTCGGCTTCAGCAGCGACCACGTTAGATGCACTTCCGCCTTTTACCAGTCCGATATTTAAGGTAGTTCCTTTTTCAAAATCCGTCAATCCGTGTAAATAAAGGGTTTGTCGGGCAAGCTCCTCGATTGCACTTATTCCTTTTTCAGGTTCAATGCCGGAGTGCGCAGCAAGTCCCATCACTTTTATGTTAAACATGCCGACACCTTTTCGGGAGGTTTTCAGTTTTCCTTTAGTAGAAGCTGCTGCGGATTCTAGAACAAGCACAAATTTGCTGTTCTTCGCTTCGGCTTCGATTAACGCTTGCGAGGATTCACTTCCAATTTCCTCATCCGTTGTAAACAACATGACAACTTTTGTTTTTAAAGGAACCTGAAGTGTTTTAAGGGCATGTAGTGCAAACAAACCTTGCACAATGCCACCCTTCATATCGAATGCCCCCGGCCCGTAAAGCTTGTCGCCATCAATCCGGAATGGGAGATCTTCAAGCGTACCCTTTGGCCAAACCGTATCCATATGCGCTAAAATCAAAATTTGCTCGTCACCCTCGCCAAACTCACAGCGAAAATGATCTCCGAATTGCTCATTCTTAAACCTCTGAATCGAACCACCAACATATTTTTTATAAAGCTTCTGAACCTGTTCACCCACTTGGTCCACCGCTTCTTTATCATGAGACGGAGACTCCAACTCCACTAACCCCTTCAAAACCTCCACCATCTCAGACTCTTTCTCTTTCAAAAACGCCACAACCTGCTGTTCCATTACAATGCCACCTTTTTGGTACATAATTTGGAACAGAGGACGGGTCCCATATCCCACCAATATTTACCTGGGTCGATGAACCTGTCCCCATGTCCCTTCAAAATCCATATATTATAACAATATTACAACAATTGAACCCATGCCACTATTTTTGTAGCATGGGTTCGAAATTTCTATTGTTTAACAGGTACTCTTTTTAAAAAGTGATCCAAGAATTTTGGCGCATCGACTTCGGTGCATACTTGGATTTTGGGGTTTCCTTCCGCAACCGATACCGTTCTGCCGTCTTCTTCGCCTTCAGTAATTACATCGACTCCTATGTACTTCGTCTTCACAAAGCTTGAGTCAATCGCCACACCTACTGCTAATGGATCGTGGAGTCCACAGCTACCGATTCCGGGGTTAGCGGATTCATAAAAGTCATGATAATAACTGACCATGTCTGCAAAAAATTCGCCGACCTCAGAACCCCGCCACGCATCTACTTTTTCCCTTGGCAACAAGGTCTGCATTGTCACATCCAACCCAACCAAGGTAATCGGTAAGCCTGATGACAACACGATTCTTGCAGCTTCGGGGTCTGTGATAATATTCGCTTCCGCATGTGGTGTCACGTTTCCTGGCACAAAGACCGCTCCACCCATAATTACGACCTCGGAAACTTGCCCGACAATCTCTGGTGCCTTTTGAATCGCAAGAGCTAGGTTAGTCAACGGTCCAACGGCGATAATGGTCACCTCATGTGGAAGCTTTTTTACCTGTTCAATGATAAAATCAACCGCAAACTCGGGTTCCTCCGAATTTACTGGTTCAAAATCCAACACATTTCCTAATCCGTCTTCCCCGTGTACATGTTTCGCAAATCCTTCACGGTTTCCACGAGCGAGTGGCTTTGCCGAACCCGCAAAAACGGGGATCCTTTTTTCAAGCTTTTCTAAAACCGCCAACGTGTTTCGTGTTGCCTCATCAACTGCGACATTTCCGTAACACGTCGTTAATCCAAGAATGTCAAGCTCAGAGGAATTCACCGCATAAGCAATCGCCATCGCATCATCTATTCCTGTATCCACATCAAATATAATTTTCTTCATGGTTTACCTCCTAAAACTTTGTGTTTCTTCAAGTGTTGGCATAGAGGCTTGAGCTCCTAGTTTTGTAACTGTCAAAGCTCCGACTGTATTTGCAAATTCAGTGGCATCGTGCAGATTTTTGCCGCTAACGAGTGCTGTTGCAAGTGCACCTGCGAATGAGTCGCCCGCCGCTGTCGTATCTACCGCCTTCACAGTGTGTGGGTCGACAGAGAACGTTTCCGTTTCCTTCAACACAATAACACCTTTCCCGCCAAGCTTTGCAAATACCGTATCTACACCTTTTTTCAATAGCTTTTTGCTGGCCATTTTCGCAGATTCCGCATCCGAAATATTCGCTTCAGCCACAATTCCTAACTCACTCTCATTTGGGACGAGGTAAGTCACTTTTTTATAAAGCTCGTCTGGAAGCTTTCGTGCAGGCGCAGGATCGAGCATAACCGGAACATTGTATGTATGAGCGATATTTGCAACTTCAATAACTGTCTCCAGAGGAATCTCCAGCTGCATCATCACAAGCTTTGCCTCACGAATGACTTGCTCGTGTTTTCTCACATATTCAGGTGTCACATGGTCATTGGCGCCCGGGGACACGATGATGCTGTTTTCCCCCTCTGCATTCACGCTGATCACAGCTACACCTGACGAAACGCCGCGAATTTTTTCAATATGAGAAGTATCCACACCGACTTCGTTCAAGCCTTTTAAAAGCTGCTCGCCAAAGATATCCTCTCCAACGCACCCTAGCATCGCAACTGAAGCCCCAAGCTTCGAAGCCGCATACGCTTGGTTGCCTCCTTTTCCACCATTACCTGTAAAAAAGCCATGACCCAGGACCGTTTCGCCCCACTCTGGTCGCTGTTTCACATTCACCACCATGTCCACATTCAAGCTACCAACAATAACAATATCCGCAGCCATCTGACATCCCCCAATCTTTGATGGGACAAAGGGACAGATCCGTGCCCCACCGAATTTCCCCTGGGACAATGAACTTGTCCCTGTGTCCCTACTTGTAAAAACAATCATTTAATATAGAATATTATAGACAAACTAATGAGCAGAGGCAAAAATGGTGTGTTTGTATGAGGAGAGTGAAGTAAAAGATTTGGTTCATGGGAATTTGCGGTACTTGGTGGATTTGCATTCTCGTATACTTCCGATATTTGCGTCTTCATCCCCAAAATTTGTATCCCCTCACCAGCTTATTACCCTCACTTCGACAAACTTCGAGCATGATTAGACATTTTTTTCTACATTTGTGTAACTTTTTCTCTTCTCAAACGTCTAATACATGTGTACTATTTTATTCAGCTAGTAAACTACTAAAAAGGTGTTGATAAATATGAGTCGAGTTAATCGCCATGCGAAAAAGAATACAAAACGCAAATGGCCAAAAGTTGTTGGGATGATCACTCTTGTTTTATTTTTAGCCATCGGTGGCTACGCCGTTTATTTATATCAATCAGTTGCCAGTACGGTTGGAAAAATGCATAGCGACCGTGGTCCATCAGACAAACGGACAGAAGAAATCGATATCTCGAAAGCCGATCCGATTTCCATCCTGCTCATGGGTGTTGATGAACGCTCGGGTGATAAGGGTCGTACCGATTCGTTAATCCTGGTTACCGTTAATCCAAATTCGAAGTCCATGCAAATGCTAAGCATCCCTCGTGATACTCGAGTGGAGATTGTCGGCAGAGGCAAACAGGATAAAATCAACCACGCATACGCATTTGGTGGCGCAGATATGACGATTGATACCGTTGAGCATTTTTTAGATGTACCAATCGACTACTATGTGAAGGTGAACATGGAAGGTCTCCAGCAAATCGTTGACGCACTTGGTGGTGTACAGGTCAACAGTACATTCGCGTTCTCCCATGAAGGTGCATCATTCGCTGAGGGTCCACAGACCTTAAATGGCGAGCAAGCTCTTAAATATGCGCGGATGCGATATGAAGATCCTCGTGGTGATTTCGGTCGACAAGACCGCCAAAAGCAGGTTATCCAAGGGATTATTGATAAAGGTGCAAGCTTCACTTCTGTCACAAAAATTGATGATATCCTTGGTGCGCTTGGCACTAATGTAACAACCGATATTTCCTTTGATGAAATGAAAACCATCCAATCGAAATATAAGGATGCTCGTCATAACATCGAGCAATTCAGCATTAACGGCGTTGGTCAAACCTTAGACAGCTGGTACTGGATTGTCTCCGAAGAAGAACGTCAAGCTGTCTCAACACGCTTGAAACAACATTTGGAAATCCAATAAATTTGTGTTAGCAACCGGTCACGTGCCGGTTGCTTTTTTATTGCACCTTACATGTTTTCCTCCTTTTTCCACATACTAATTGGGACGACGGACCTGTGTCCCAAAGGAGGTTCTCATGATGAAATTAAAAATTTTACTTAGTATAGCGTTATTATTTATATCCTTTTCACCCGCCAGCGCAGCGGAGAAATCGCCTTTTTTTGGTGTAAGTGCGACAGTAATGCAGGTAGAGGATGGTACGTTTGAGGTAAAAACAAAGGGTGCTGAGGAAAACGAAGGATTTGTTTTTTCACCAAAAGGGGTTAAGAGTGGCGAAACAATTGTGTTCCAAGTGCAGGTGAAGGGTGAGGGCGCAGTCTACTTACTTGTCGACGAGACAGATGCGCGAGGGACTTTTTTAGCAGAGACCGTATCACCGGTCATCGGCTTGCATAACCCGTGGCGGACGATACAGCTTGAGGTTGAGCTTCAGGATACCACCTCGCAGATCGATGCAATGGTGCTTACAAACAAGCAAGAGAAAACCACTTTCATGTTTCGGAACGTAAAAATGATTGTAAAAAAGTAAAGGGTGCCAGCTAAGGGCATCCTTTATTTTTTTACCTTTCCCTGGAATCCGATGGCAACGGCTAGTAACCGGGAGCTTCACACCATTCTTTTAAATATGAATTTCAATCAGTATAGCCTTTCCTGCTTGTTCGGGATTAAATTGTAAAGGACATACCAATCCTCAAGCGGCCCCAAAGCAGGCCTATCGGGTTATCTCTTTAGGTAGTTGTACTCTATCTCCCTTTTCGCTTGACTCATATGCTGCAAGAGCTACTTCCAAAGCCTTCAAACCATCATATCCTGTTATGGATGGTGCTCTTCCTTGCTCCACACATTCTACAAAATCCTGTATTAAGCCAAAGTCCATGTCATTGCCGAAGAAAACATGCTGAAGTGATTTTGCTCCACTCATATACATTCGTACATGCTCTTTAAAGGCGTCAACTTTGATTGTTTGTTTCGTACCGATCACTTCAATTGTTACGTCGCCCCATGTTGGGTATTCATTGAATCGTGACCAACTTGCATCATGTGTTGCAATCACGCCATTTTCAAATTCCAAGGTAAGTATTCCTGCATCATCGATGTCAATTTCATGGAAATATGAGTTAACAATTGCATTGACTTCGGTGATTTCTTTCCCTAAATACCAACGCATGATATCTACCATATGTACCGTATGGTCGAGAACTGCTCCACCGCCAGATAGATTTTTATCAATAAACCAACCACCTGGATTTTGCCCACGATTCGTTGTCCTGAACGCAACAACCTCCCCAAGCTCGCCATCCTCTATTAGCTGTTTCAGCTGTGCGATTGGTGATGCAAAACGAACCGGAAACGCAATTTGTAAGATCACGTTATTCGCTTCACATGCATCAATCATTTCCTTTGCATCAGCTACTGTAGTTGCAATTGGCTTCTCACATAGAATATGCTTTTTTGCATTTGCAGCGTTAATCACCATTTCCTTATGGTGGATGTTTTCACTACAAATAATGACTGCTTCCATTTCTTCCTGTAGAAATGCCTGCTGGTCTTCGAAGAATTTTGTTTTGTATTGATCTGCGGCATTAATTCCACGTTCAACATTATCGTCGTATATTCCAACAATCTCAACATTTGATAATTTTAACAAGCTATCTGCATAGCTATATGCATGCATGTGTGCAAAACTCATTATTCCAATCCTCATTCGTTAGCACCTCCAAAAACAAGTTGCGTGTAAGCATGTAACTGATTCACCATATCTTGATCGGCCTTTCTGGCATTCGAAATTATGGAATCTATCGTATAAGATAATGTCGTATACTTTTTCGGTTGTAATGGATTCATTTCTTCACTGTTAAACTCGATAATTTGTTTTATCCCGCTCCACTCAAGCTCAATTTGTTCCTCAGAATCACAAACTGTATATTCCAAATGCGCCATTGCTTGCTCTTTATAATCTACAGTAACAATGATATGGTAAGGCTCTATTGAACGATCTGAGTACTTTACTCGGATCGTTTGTGGATCTCCTAATATTGAAGAAAACATATATAGATCACTAGCTACTAGTTTTTCAATATCCTTTTTTCCTATTTTCCGTCTAAAACGTAGCACACCTTTTTTATCGGTGATTGTTTCTTTTATTTTTCGAAAAAATGGATATTGCTCTAATTCAAAAAACACATGCACATTTTCTGTAACAGATTCTAGTAATGTAGATGGTATGTAAACTTTATCTAACCTGTTATGACTGGCATGATAATTCTCCTTATTCATAACGATGGTTTCAGGTTCTTCTGTTACATGATCTTCGGACTCAACTATGCTAATTTTGCCTTTCTTTATCGTAAGGTTCGTTTTCTTAGGGTCCGTATATACAATTGTCCGCATTCCTTTTTCCTCCTTGTGTTTGATGTATTCAAAGCTACTGCTACCTCGTCTTCTGCATTTCTAAAAAGTGATATACAGCCCCGATCATTCCAGACTGATTAGAGAATTTCGAAAGTACAATACCAGTATTATGATAAATAGAAGGTTGTGTATATTTTTGAACCTCGCTTCGAATCTCCTCTAAGAATTGATCTCCACGACCTGTTACTCCACCACCTATGACAACTTTTTCAGGGTTAAAAATGTAGATCAGATTTGATATCCCAATTGCTAAATGTCGATAAAATTCGTCAATAGCCTTCTTGATTTGGATATCACCACTATCGTATAACGAGAAGATCTCTTTCCCTGTCCACGCGCGATTATTCTTATATTCCTTGGCCAATTGAACCAATCCTGAAATAGAGGCAACCTTCTCAAATGGTTGACCATCTATCAACATGTATCCCCATTCACCTGCGCTAAATGAATGACCGGAATAAAGTTTGTTATGAATAACGATCGCCCCACCTATTCCCGTACCAATGGTCAAGGTAATGAAGTTATTTGCCTCATGATTTCCTTTCCATAGTTCACATAATGCAACACAATCAACATCATTTCTGACTTCGGTAGGGACCTGAAGTGCAGCTGTAACTAGTTGTTTAATTTCTAAACCTTTATAATAGGGTATCGTATCTCCTGCACCAACGATAGTTCCTGTATGGAAATTCACCTGTCCTGCAGTACTAATCGCTACGCCTGCTATCTGGTGATTTTGTAATATTCTTCTCCCAACCTCGATTACTTTATTGATAATCGAATGTCCACCGAGATGGGCTTCTGTATCCATTAGTGAATGTTGAATCACTTCACCACTTTCATAAATAATTCCATATTTAATATGACTACCACCAATGTCAAACGCAAGGATTTTTCTCATTACAAGCTGCCTCTTTTCACTATCCATTTGATCCCTATTACAAATAGACTCCATCGTTTTAAAAAGTCACCTGAACAAAATACTTTTTGCAAAATCAAAGGATGCCTTTGCGCCAAAACGACACTCTTCTAGACCTTCGAATTCAATTGAAATATAACCATCGAAGCCTGAGTTTCTAATCAGTTCAATGATATCAGTCATTGGAAGATCACCATTACCAACGATTGCACCTCTTAACTGATTTCCAAAGTGAGTGGTAAACCATCCACCAAATCGGGTTACGTTGTCTTGTCGATAGTAAAAATCTTTTAGATGGACAACCGATGCATAAGGTAAATTATTCTTCACTGCAGTTAGTGGATTTTCGTCATAGCACAAGAAGTTCCCTACATCCAGAGTAGTTCTAAAGTTGTCACGATTTACTTGTCGCACAATCGTTTGAACACGGTCACTTGCTTGCACATAGTACCCATGATTTTCAATACTCGTTACAATTCCTTTATCGCTAGCATAATCAGCGATTCGTTGGCAAGCTTCCACTAGCTTTGGTAAGTCCTTTAGGAAATGCTCCAGTGTACGTTCATCAGCTTCCCTGCTTGCTATATCATGACGCATATATGTAATACCCAGCTGTGCACAAACATCAACATGCTGCTTGACTCTAACAATTTCCTTTTCAAATGCTTCCTCTGACTCACAGATAAAGTTCGCACCAATGGCATAGTTGGAAAGGTCAATCTGAAGCTGGGATGCTTTTTCTTTTACCTGTTCAATTAACTCTGGACTTTCTACAAAATCAAATCCCATTGGGACAAGCTCAACATGCTCCCCTCCAATGTCTTTTACCCATTCAAGCACATCAAAAATGTCCATTTCACCTTTACTAATTGCTTGATATAAACTATATGAGCTCATTCCAAGTTTCATATAAATTACACTCCCTGTTGAATTTAATGGTAAGAATTGCGAAATCAACCCATTTAGACGCAAATCATAATAACAGAACTCTCATTTTCAACTACACCAGGTGAGAATACATGTCATCCCTTTCGATAAGACACTTCTATCCCAATCTCAAACATTCTCCTCCAAGGGGAATATACCTCAATGAGATTGATTTCTCCTTTGTTCGTTAAAAGACTTCTATTAATAAAGGATTCTAGCTTTTCCTTTATGGCTTGCTCAATCGTTGTTAGATTTTCTGATATATCGAAATATGTTCCAAGATTTTGAGCGACAATTTCTTTATTCATTTCAGTCTTTACAATGGCTTGATAGCCCCAGTCTTCAATTAATCTGGCATAAAAAAATTCTCTACTTTTATTTTTTACATCTAGTTGATTACTATTTTGATAGAATGCTTCAATGATGGCATGAGCAATGACTGTTCCCAGTGAATTTCCTGAGGTGTTCCAACCGGCATACGCATTTATTTCATCAAGTAAACGATTGTCTGAAAGTAAATTCATGAGCACCACATCACTGCCATTACAAAGAGCAACATCTGCTACACCTATGACTTTCCCTTTCCCTACATAATGTTCAATGGCTTCAATAAATTCTTGATAATTAATTTCTGAGAAATAGGAGGGGTGACGTTCATGTAGCATATGTACAGGTTCAGCAATTAACTCTTGACTCACCGCAGGAGAATGTACCATCAGGACCACATCAGATTCAATACTATGATCAACCACTTTTCCACCTGCAGTTGTTATTTGTGATTTAATACTTTCTCCTAATGAGCGATCCTCACATTTGGGAATGATGTAAGGGCCCTTTGTAGAGGAATAACGCACAAAAAACGATGGTGTAAATTGATGTATCTCACAAAATACCTTCGCAAATAACGTACAGCCTACCTCATCTGCCCCAGGATAAATGGCCACTTTATCGAGTAATCCATCCCTTACTACTTGTTGAATATGTGATCTTTTTTCTATAGAGCTAAATCCATATTCAGCATTATCATCTAGTGGTATAACCAGATAATCAATGATGCCTTGTTTCACTAATTCAAGGGCATGTTTATTCGCTTTTTCATTCGTTTTACGTCTAGTGGTATAATCCTTTACTACTTCACTTGGAATTTCTTTTTTTAGTTTTACAAAGTCTTTTTCTTCTGCTTCCGTAAGATGTCCACTATCTTTTTTATCTAGCAAAACACCATAACGAAATAACCTCTCCCCGTACGTTTGATAATAGTCGGGTTCCTCATCATTGCTGTTATATGCAGGTGTTCGCATAATCAAAGTAAAAGCATATATTTTTAGGTTCTTATTTTGTTCTTTAATTGCAACAAGCTGATTGAGCCTATTGATCAATTCATCAGATGATAACTCGTGGATACGTGATGGCACAATTCCACCGTATAAAAGCATATCAAGTGAAAGTACAAGATAATCCGTGTCCACACTTTCTTGTTTTAACCAATCACATACTTGAGTTATGTTCGCGGGGATCTTCTTATTTCCTAAGATGGACATATTCGGAACAGTTAACTTTAGATCCGTCATTGCTGCTAGTTGCTGAGGATAGATTGCATTACACGGCCGTTCGTCTAATGGTAAATACACGATTTTCATGTTGCATACCTCCAAGGAAAAATCAACATTCTTTTATTTCAAAGAATCTCTTCCAATCAAGTTGTCCCTACTTGATTGGAAGATTTGTACGTTAGTTACAATGGTCTATCATTCAGTTAGTTCGCATTATTTTTCACTTTAATATCCTTTGTGAATACCTTTGATTTACCGTTATAGGTTACAACTACTTCTACTGTTGCCTTTCCATTTTTGACTCCGGTAACTACTTTTTGGTATTTATTTTCCCCTTTGTCCCTTATGGTGATGGCATCGCCCTTGACGATTGACCACTCATACTCGACATCCTGCCAAGGAATTAAATACCCATTTTCAAAGAAGCTCTGCATTGTTAATGTTGCTTCTTTGTCGATTGCAAGGATTGAGTTTCCACCTTTTAACTTATCGAAGCTCCATGGTGATACTTCAATTACAACGGATTTCGCTTCTATTCCATTTACGATTGCACGAATTGTTGCTTTCCCTTCCTTAAGGGCTTTTAGGTTGCCTTCTGGCGTTACTTCAATAATTTCCGAGTCTACACTTTCAAACTGTGCATCCTGTACGTCGGCTGGATTTCCATGTTCATCCTTGACCACTTCATTCACAACTGTAGGAGTCCATTCACTTCCAATGTCCATTGTTGGAACACTAGATGGTAGTGTAATTGCGTATTCTGGAACGACAGCCATGTTTTCATAGTTTCGTAATGAAATATTGTCAAAGTACATAGTTGCACCATCTGTGTTAAATTCATGCATGGAAAGTGTCATTCGAATAATATTACTCGTATCAACACCCTCAGCTTCTAATTCCTTTAAAAATATTTCTACTTCATTCCATTGATTCGGTTGAAGAGTCACTGTTTTAGCCCTAGAGTTTGCCCAGCTATACGAATTGTACATAAATTCCAAGACTAACTCCTGCTCTTCATTCGTATCGTTATATACAGAAAAGGCAATTGAATCATATTCGCTCCAATTGGTATTTGTATAATTCACAAATTCACGATCCGAACCTACTAAGCTTTCAGAGTTTGAGTCGATAAATGCTCTTACTGGCCCCCAACCTCTTGGAAAACCTACTCTTAATGACTGGCTTCCATCATAGGTTTGCTCACTACTAAGCGATCTTGAGACAACCTGATTTCCTCCTACATTAAACTCCCCTTGGAAATCTCCAATTGTATAGGAATCTATGAGGTTTTCACCTTCTGGATTCGCCAAAATGACATCCTGGTAAACCGTTTCATCTACAGGAATGTCAAAATCAATTTTTTTACTTGGAAAGCCTTCCTTGCTAAAAGTAAAGCTATTTTTAATTGAATATAATCCTTCTTTTGAAATTCTTCCATTTTCGTCAGTTGCACCAATAACACCATTTTCATCACTAACAGTTACATTTGATAATGGATTTCCATCTCTATCAATGACTCGAATATCTAGATTACCAGTTGGTGGAACATATTCTCCCTTTGAAAATTGATAAATGTCTTTATATAGCTTTTGACCAACTGGACTTTGGTGATGGTATAAATCATAAATTGCATATACATCCTGGTAGTAAGCTAATAGCGAATCGGACATATATTCATATTTGACCCCGCCTATTAAGTAATTATGTAAGACTTGTCGGTAATGTGGGTCTTCCATTGCTCGCATATCAAACTCAATTTCAATTCCTTGCTCATTCGCTTTCGACATATTTGCGGTCTCTGCGATTCTATCAATTGTCGTATCAAGCTGGAAGAAATGATTTGGTTGAACTAGTGTGAAGTCAAAGCCATGCTGATTTCCATTTGCTTTTTCCCCTGCTCCTGACCATGGAATCCAACCTAAACGCATATCAAGACTGTTTAAGTAGTCTGCTGCATATTTTACATTTTCCTTTTCACCCGGAACCGTTGTATCTAAATCCTCCTGAAGCCAGTAAAAACCTGCTAGGTTTAGATGTTTATATTTTTGATTGTGGAATCTTGAAGTCATTGTATCTATATACCACTTTACGAGTTCATTCCGCATTTCTAAGCTTTCTAGATTAGCGGAGGTCCCGTCTCCTTTAAAGTCCCCAAAGTCCTTACTTTGTGGATCTGGAAAAGGGAGAGTTAAATACACATTTACTTTTTTACCAGGATCATCTAGTGTTGAACTTACCTTTTTAACAGCCTTATCTAGAGCTTCTAGTTGTTGATTTTTCACAAACATGCGGTCCATCGCCCATTCCCAATCCTTCAATGTTCCTGGCTTTGAACCTTCTACCCATTCATACCACCTGGTTAGGCTACCGTTATATGGTGTTTTTGTCGCAAGCATCAAGAATGTATCAAAAAAATAATCCTCTGCGACACCCTCTTCATTCAGATAACCAACGTAGGGCAAAAACTTCTCCACGTCATAATCTCCAATATTCTCACCATCATAATTTTTCGGGTCGTAATAGCCCGTGTAAATTAAAGCAATGTTGGAGGAATAATTCGATATCTCCGTTTCCTTTGGTAGATACTCCGCAAATGCGGATGGTGCAAAAAGACTGACAACTAACATAACGCTTACCAACAAAACAAGTATTTTCTTCTTAGAAAATATCATTCAACAATCCACTCTCCTTTTTTGATTTAAACATGTATTGCTTCATAATGAGGTTTTAGTTGTTTTTCTAAAAGCCCCATGAAAAGCCCTGCGGAAACTTCTGCCACTGTCCATCCAGATTCAATTGACCATGGTCCCCACCCTACATCAGCAGGTGAACCAAATACCTCTTTCCTTTCAACATCAAATGCTCTTGCCCAAGCCCCGTTTATTTGAGCGTTATCACTTTGAATTTGTGTCTGTATAAAAAACGATGATATGCTTTCCCATCGATCCTTGAATATGTTGTCTCCGGTCACCCAATACGCTTGGATAAAGCCAATTGGTAGCCAGTTGTTGGAATATAGCAAATCCACAATCGGATCTCCATTTTTCGTTAATAAGGAGCTTTCACCTTCTCCAATTTCGTGTCGCATGCTTGCCTTATAACCGGAGTCTCGTTCCAAGTACCCTCCTGAGGGATGCCTAAATTGTTCTAAATCATTTGCAACTTGGTACAGCCATTTCTTGTGTTCTTGGTTTTCAGTCACCCAATATAACCAGCTTAGAGGTAATATTAGCCTGCAATATTCTTGTGTTTCACTTTGTTCTCGAATGGTATCAGGGTAGACACTCATGATGGTCGTCAATCCCCGTATAGCCGTTTCCTTGAATTCTTCAATTTCGGTTAATTTATAAGCCAAGAGTAATGCTGCATAGTAATAAGCATTATAATGTGCGCTTGCGAAATTGCCTGGAGTCTCTTTTAACTCCTTCAATTTACTCTTATCTAGATTTATATTGTCGGTACGTGAAACCCTTGTTCCATCTGTACCTGTCGTTTTCACTAAAAACTGTAAGGCACTTACACAGGAATCTAGATTTGTATTCGTTTTCAAATAGAAGCATTTCAATAATTGTGGAATAATTGCTCTAGCAACATCGTCTTGATAACATACTCCCCATGCTTCATTTGTCCAACGCATCATTCCATTTAAATCTCCCTCATCTTTGTTTACATAATTTTCAAATACAAAGTTTAGTAGATTATCTGAAACCTCGATGCTTTCTTGATTGCCAGTTAGTAAGTAATCAAAAAAATAAGGAAGGGAAATCTCTCCAATACAGTCGGCTCTAAGTACTTTACTTATACGCTGACTTCCATCAGAATAAATTTCTGTTCCTAGTCCTTCAAGTGCCCCGCTTTTACCCTTATCTAGGATGATTCCTGCGTTTTCAAACCAGGATATCGCTTTTTCAGCACTTTCTTTTACGTTATTTGTAAACGACTTTCCTTCAACGTTTTCTTTTCCTGTGGTATATGAAGACTGATATTCATGTAAAGCTATCTTTTCATCAATTAACCAGCCCAAAATAAACTCAATCACTTTTTTACTAGATTCCCATGGAGTATAACGAGCCCTTTTAAAAGAACTCAAACGGAAGGAACAAATTAGTAAATTTTCGGGGTCATCAAACCATAAAGCACGATCAGAAATATTTTCAAACAACTCATCGTTTATATCAATACGATCATGAGCATGCATTCTAACATATTGCAGAATAGGTATATTGTGGCGGCAAGCAATATCATGTGGTTTAATCCGCATACCACATTGATCATCAATCAAGGTTCCCACTTCTACTTCGGGGATTTCAAACTCACTGGAACAATACACGAGTCGATCATAACGGGTACTCTCCGGTGGAGAAAAGTAGACGTTGCCAATACTTGCTACATATTCCACAAACGTTCTTTTACCCTTTTTTATCTGTTCTTCAAGTGCGATTCGATTCTTTGGATCTAACAAAAGGGGAGTAGCGTTTCCCCCTCCGAGGACAGCAATACTATCGAAATGGTCTAAATTTGTATCTTTAATTTCAGTGGGGTTAATCACCGTTACTTCTTCATGTAGGCTCTTTAAAACCTCGAGAAAGTCGCTTTCGTAAAAAGTAATCACTAAGATTTTTTTTTGCTTCAATTAATAAAACCTCCACATTAGCAAATTAAAAAAGAATTTGTATTTTCGGGCTTGCTAATTGATTTTTTCTTCTATCCTTTGTAAGGATCGTTCAATAATCACGTAGTATACATAGGTGAATACACTAAACGCACACAAGAACGGGAGAAAACGGAAAACGGTAGAAAGCATAACAAGAACTACGAGAAAAAAAAGTATGGCTAGGATTGAAAATGGTTTGTAGAACGATAAATAAAATGAATTTTTTACCAACTGTTTGACATTCATTTTATAGTTCAACACCAATGGATACATATAAATAAACATCGATACAACAATAATTGTTATCAAAATAATAACGGGAAGGATGAATTCCTTTCCTACCTCTACAAAGTTCAGTATCACAAAAAAATCAACTACTAGGATAGCAAAGATAATCAGTTGAACGATGCTTACCGCTAGACCCTTTCTAAAACTCGCCTTAAATTGCGTAAAGAAAGTGGATGTAATGGGTGGGTCGTTTTTTTGTGACCATTCCCGAATTACACCCATCATTGCAAGCCATGCTGGAGCTATTGTAACAATGGGCAATGATGAAATAATAAATAGGGCATTTAAGTATGCAAGATTACCTGCAATTTCTAATCCTCGAAAAAATTTTCCATCATATCTCATTGCTGTTCAAACCCCTTTTTGATTTTCAGTAATTATGAGCCCATTGTATTTTCATAGAAATTATTTAAAACCAGTTAACGTTACACCCTCGATAAATTGTTTCTGTATAAAGAAGTAGAGGACAATGACCGGTAATGTAAACATTGCTGAAGACGCCATTAACATTCCCCAATCGATGTGGTTCGACCCAATAAACGCCTTAAGCCCAATGGAAAGTGTCCATTTTTCAGGATCATTTAAATAAATTAATGGACCTAAGTAATCACTCCACGCTCCGAGAAAGGTTAAGAGAGCAACAGTGAACAAAGCTGGTTTTGACAATGGCAATATAATCTTCCAGTAAATTTTAAATTCGGAGGCACCATCTAATTTTGCAGATTCTGAATACTCATTCGGTATCCCTAGAAAAAACTGTCTTAATAAAAAGATGTTAAAGGCCGCTCCAAAAAAGTTTGGCACTACTAACGGAAGGATTGAATCAACCATTCCCAATTTATTAAATAATACATATAGCGGTATCATCGTTACTTGGAAAGGCAAAATCATTGTAGACATCATTAAAAAGAATAGAAAATTACGACCTTTAAAATGTAATCTTGAAAAGGAATATGCTACTAATGGTGAAGCCAATAATTGGCCAGCTACCGATAGTAAACAAATGAGTACTGTATTCCATAGATATTGGAAGAATGAAATGGTTGCCATTGCATCCGTGTAATTCGTCCAAATAAATTTTTCAGGTAACCACTGAGGTGGAATAGCAAAAATTTCATCTGGTGTCTTTAGCGACGTTAACATTAACCATACAAAAGGTGTTAGAAACAATAACCCAACAACTGCTAAAATTGTATGTGGGAGTACCGACGATTTTACACGTTTGCTGATTGCCTTACTCATTTTCTTTGGTGTTGGTGCTTGTCGTTTGTTTGGTTCAATTTGTTCTGATAATGCAGTGTTAGCCATTATTTTTCACCTCCGTAATAAACCCATTTAGCAGATGATTTGAATACTAGAATTGTAAGAATTAACACGATAACGAATAAGATCCAAGCCATTGCAGAAGCATATCCCATTTTTAAGAATGAAAATGCCGTTTGATACAAATACACCGCATAGAATAGCATTGAGTTTTCAGGTCCCCCGACCGATTGCGACTGAGTTCCTAATACATGTGCTTGTGTAAAGGTTTGGAATGAGCCAATTAATCCAATAATCAGAAGAAAAAGCGTAATTGGTGATATGGCAGGAAAGGTAATATGCCAAAACTTTTGCCATATATTTGCTCCATCAATTTCAGCAGCTTCATAAAACGTTTTAGGTACATCCTGAAGTGCAGCAAGGTACATAATTGTATTGGTTCCTGTTGCCCAGAATCCCATGATGATAATTGCTCCTTTCGTCCAAGCTGGGTCCAGTAACCAGTTAGGCTCAAATAGACCAATTGCACCTAAAAATTCATTGATTAATCCATATTGTGAATTAAATAACCACATCCACAATAATGAGCTAGCTACTACAGGCACAAGAGTTGGAAGAAAGTAAATAGTTCGGTACAAAGATTGACCTTTTACATTCATGTTAAGGATAAGAGCCATAACAAGGCTAAAAACTAATTGAGGTACTAATCCAAATACAGTAATGTAGACTGTATTGTAAAGCGATAAATAAAACTTATCATCCTTAAACAATTCTTTATAATTTTCAAGTCCTGCCCATTCTGGAGCCGTAAACAGATTATAATTTGTCAGACTATAGTAAAATGACATTATAATTGGGTATAGTTGAAAAATAATAAACCCAATTATCCACGGACTTGCAAATAAGAGACCAACTAGTAACGCTTTTCTCTGTCTTGTAGCTGGTGAAATTTCCTTATATAGTTTCCCTTCCATTCCTTTTCCTCCTTCATGCAGAAAAGAGCAATACAGCTTATGTCCAATGTTAATAATAGGAATATCATCTAGAACCAATGTCATAAGTAATTTCTTAGATTGAGAGATTCACACTCTATTATTTTGGAACAACGGCTTTAACATGTAAGCTCCCGTACCAAGCAAGGTGTAAAGATCTTTGCTTAGTACGGGTTAGTTATACAAGTTATGTCTTATAATCTTTTAAAAACTATTTTTTAGAGTTCTCTTTATCAGCTAATGGCTGGATTTTTCCTTTTACATTATCCATTGCTTCTTGTGCTGAGAGATCGCTTCTTAATACTTGTTCTGTTTGTTCATTTAATGCTTGCAAATATTCATTAATATAGATGCTATTTGGGAAACCTTTCAAGTTATCACTTTTCGCTGCTTCGTAGAATTCCCACATGATTTTAACATCTTCGTTTTCTGTTAAACGTGGATTATCAAGCGCAGATTTTACAACTGGAATATTTCCATAATCGAGTGCAAAATCAATTTGATTTTCTTCATCAAGTAAAAACTTCATAAAATCCCAAGCTGCATCTTTATTGTCCGCATTTTTAGGAATATACAGTGCAGTTGGTGAAACCATACCAGATCCTTTTAAGTCAGGGCGATCTTTAGGGTAAGGGAATGGAGCTACACCAATTTCACCATCTTCTCCTCTATAATCTCTGAAATTGTTTTCCCAACCGATCATCATTGCTAATTTACCCGTAATTAATGGATCCTGTGGAGTTTCAAAAGCCCCCATCCCAGAACGAATTTTACTAATTGCATCTACACCAAACTCTTTATAGAACTCTTTTTGGTATGCAATAGCTGCCACATTTTCTTCGTTGTTTGGTGTAACCTCGCCTTTTTCCTCATCGTAGAAGGAGCCACCAAACACGATTGGCCAAAATACATTGTCAATCCAAGGGTAGTCTGGAATGAACCCGATTTGAGCAAGTTCCCCATTTTCTTCTTTTGTCAATTTCTTCGAATACTCAAGTAATTCTTCCATTGTTTCTGGTGCTTCCGTTAATCCTGCCTCTTCAAATGCTTTTTTATTATAAAAAAGTTTAGAAGCCATGCTCATTGTCAGCGGCATTCCGAACTGCTGCTCATCAATCTTCATTCGATCAGAAGCTGCTGGAATAAGGGCGTCTATATTAAAGTTATCTTTTTTAATAAATTCATCTAATGGTTCCAATGCCCCAGCTGCAGCCCATGGTCCAACTAAATTCCAATAGATAAACGCGATATCGGGTGCATTTCCTCCTGAAATAGCCGTTAATTGCTTCTGGTCATCCTGATTAGTTAATAGTTTTACTTTCACTTTATCCTGGCTTTGGTTATATTTTTCAACTATATTTACCATAGGACCGGCATCTTTGTCACCTAGTACACTCCAAAACTCAATTTCAACAGGACCTTTTGAATCTCCTTTTCCAGAAGATTTATCAGTGTTTGTACACGCAGCTAGAGCAACAGTTAATAATAATGCTGATAAAAGAAATAACCATTTTTTCATTTTTCCTTTTCCCCCTCTTTAATTAAATAAAAGTTCGAAACTATTGACGAAGTACGATTGGAAACATCACCTCCAATTCATTGATAGGTTGCATAAAAACCTAATACATTTTATCTAGTACTGCTTTTGCTGTTTTTTCAGTTGCTGTATATGTTTTATCCTTTTGTTGCATTTCTATTATTACAGTCATAATATCTAGCAAATGTAACTGAGCAATTTTGGACGAAAAAGCGCCTCCTTGAAAAGGTGTCTCTTTATTCGCAGCTAATAAGATTACATCTGCAAACTGAGTAATTGGTGATTTGGCATGATTCGTAATGCAAATGATAAATGCCTTATTTTCTTTCGCAATTTTGATAGCATCGACAACATCTTTTGTACTACCCGAGGAAGATATTCCAACTACAACATCCTGTTTCCCAAGAAGTGATGCTTGCATCGCCATGATGTGTGAATCTGTTGAATAGTCAACATTTAATCCAATACGCATGTATCTAATTTTGGCATCCCGGGCAGTCGTTCCAGAAGATCCTACTCCAAAGAAAAACACTTTATTAGAACTTGTAATCGCCTTAACGGCTTTTTCCAAACTAGTAATTTGAAGAAGGTCTAAGGAATCCTTAAGTACCTTTGAATTTTGCTGTGTAATCTTTGTTGCAACCTCTACTAATGTATCGTTGGCTTTAATTTCTCCATAGATTTGTTCACTGGAGTTCGAAAGATTCTGTGCAACAGATAGTTTAAATTCTTGGTAGCCCCTGAATCCAAGTTTTCGACAAAAACGAATGACTGTTGTTTCACCTACACCCGCTTTTTCTGAAAGATCTGTTACAGTGGCATACACCATCTCCTGTGTATCAGATAGAATGAGATCTGCTACCTTCTGTTCAGATTTTGTCAAAGATTTATATATACTTTTAGTCATAGTAATTGGGTTAGATTTTCCTGTTGCTGTATTCATGGCTTCTCCCTAAAAGATTATTTCCTTTCTAGTTTTACTAGATTCATAGATTCCACATAATATTTTCATCATTTCTACCCCATCCTCGACAGGACTAATAATATCTGTACCATTTTGAATAGCATCGATGAAGCTATCAATTTCCCCTTGAAAAGCTTGGTTAAAATCGAAAGATAAAGTATCAATTTGTGGGGTGATGTTTAAGATTGTGTCGTGCTTCTCAGAAACAATTAGCAATTCTGGTTCTAATTCGGCACCACCTTTTTCACCATAGAGCTTCACCGATAGCTCGTCTTTACTTGCATGGAGGGTAAAGCTTACATCAACTAATAGTGATGCACCATTTTCAAATCGTATTAAGGCATTCGCCATATCCTCAACGTTATTATTATCAGGGTTATAATCGGCTGCTTTATAGTAAGAAAGATTTTTCACATTGGACCGATTGCCTAATTTGTAATATGTATTTCCACTAATTGATTTAACCTTTGGTCGCCCCATTAGATACCAGCATATATCGATAACATGAACACCAATATCAATCAACGGTCCGCCGCCCGAACGTTCCTCGTCGGCGAACCATCCGCCGGGATTTCCTAGTCTTCTAAGACAGCTTGCTTTCGCGTAATAGATTTCTCCAATATCATCATTATCTATAAACCGTTTTAGTAGATTTGTGTTGTTTGTATATCTTCTTACAAATCCAACTTGGAGAATCTTCCCAGACTGTTGAACTGCTTTTTCAATTTCTTTTGCTTCTTCAACTGTTTTAGCAAGTGGTTTTTCACATAATACGTGTTTTCCAGCTTTTAACGCAGCAATACTAATTTCTGCATGGGTATTGTTCCAGGTACAGATACTCACTGCATCTATCTCCTCGTTTGCTAAAAGCTCATGATAATCTGAATATGCATACCTTGCTCCATATTTTTCTGCTGTTACTTGTGCACGTTCTTTATTAACATCACACGTTGCATAGATTTCAACATTTTCATTTTCTGAATACGATTTCAAATGCATATCCGAAATTGATCCTAATCCAATAACACCTATTCTCGTTTTTACCATTGATTCATCCCTCTTTTTAAAAGAAATTTTTTATATACTTTCAAGCGATACTGTTCTTATTTCATCCACAAAATTCTTGGTTATTAGGGTAGGTCTTGTGATTGAGGTCCCTACTACTACTGAATGGGCTCCACATTTGATTGCTCTTTTTGCTTCCTTTGGGGTAGTTATTCTACCTTCTGCCACTACCACTAAATTAGGATTCGATGCTAATTCCTCAATCAATTTGAAATCGGTTTCCTTTTGTTGCCTACTATATGGCGTATAGCCTGACAATGTTGTTGAAATAAAATCACATCCTACTTCAATTGCATATTCCCCTTCTGATGCTGTTGAAATGTCACCCATAATGAGACAATTGCTATTCGTTCTAATGTAGGTAATTAATTCTTCTAACAAAACGTTACTGGGTCTGACTTGTCTTGTTGCATCAAGGGCAATCACTTCCGTACCAGATTCTATTAACTCTTGTACTTCCTTCAGCGTTGGTGTGATGTAAACGTCACTATCTTCATATTCTCTCTTGACTATGCCTAGAGTTGGAAGACCTGTTTCCTTTCGAATGGCGATAATGTCTTCCTTCCCATTCGCTCTTATTGCAACTGCTCCACCCTTTTTAGCCGCAAGACTCATCTTCGCCATTATATTGGAGCCAAACAATGGTTCGCCAGAGTACGCTTGACAAGATACGATCAATTCATTCTTGATTAACTTAAAGAATTCTTCTTTTTTCATGTAGTCACCCTACTTTTGATTATTTTTCCGATTCTACGAAAGCGCTTTAAAATGATTAAATATTAACACAAGAAAAGCTGACCTAGGGTGCGTTAGCCTTTTCTTATATAGTAATTTGGATATATTGGAGTGTTTGTGTGGATATTTACTCCTTTTTTATTTTTTTTGATGGATATCTCCTCTATTCCAAAGTATATGATTTTCTAATGACTGTCAAGAAAAGTCTGAACAATTTTTATATTTATTCAATTGATTTTCAAAATAAATATGAAGAAAACCAGCACAAATTGCTGGTTTGGTTCAAAAATTTGAATGGTGTGGTGTGAAATTGTTGATTAAAGGATGTCATGGCATCCTTTTCTATCCCAGTAACTTTTCCACCTTTTTTCTATTCTCAAAAGGCAATGGCTGTTTCAAAGCACGCTCAAGTAACCCCGGATGCTTCACGTACTTCAATTTATCGATTACCAATGGCTGCCGCAATCTTCCTTAATGTATCAATCACAGTTATTCCTCAAAAAAAAGACTTGAGATCATCTCCCAAGTCTTTATTCTACCTTTTTTGAAATTTCATCTAGCTTTGTTTCCATCCGTTTGACTCGCTTAGAAAAACGCACGACATAGACGAGAACCGCAACAAAACTAAGTGGAACGAGAAGTGCAAATAATTGAAAAAGAATGTCTCCGATATTTACCACCGTAGGATTTTCCTCTCTCTTTTTCCTTTAATATACCAAATTTTGAAAGTTTACTTCAACTTAAATCGCTGGATTAGTGTGTTTAGTTCGCCAGCGTTTTCTTCGAGTTGTTTGGCACTTTTTGAAACTTCTTCCATAGAGCTGCTGGATTGTTGAGCAGTTGCGGATACTTCTTCGACGCCCGCTGCGGATTCTTCTGCCACAGTAGCGATTCCTTCGATAGCACCGCTGATCTCTCTTGTGTCATCTAGAACACCATAGAGTGAGTTGGACATTGCCTCGATTCGGGTGCCGATATCATCGATTTTCTGCTTCAACTCATTAAAAGTTTTACCAGTTGTTTGGATTTGCGCTGTACCTTCTTCAACAGACTGGTAGCCGTCATCCAAGGATTGAACGACTTGCTTTGATTCACTCTGGATGTCTTTTACAATCACAGTAATTTCAGCTACAGATTTTCCAACCTGTTCTGCGAGCTTACGAACCTCGTCCGCGACTACCGCGAAGCCTTTTCCGTGTTCGCCTGCCCGAGCAGCCTCAATTGCTGCATTCAACGCTAAAAGATTCGTTTGTCCTGCAATTTCTTGAATTACATTCACAAGCTTTGTAATTTCATTCGTTTTATTATCCAACCCAACGACCATCCCGTGGGACTGTTTCATTTTTTCGTGGATGCTGTTCATCTGTTGAATCGATGTATCCATATAGGAGCTACCATCATTTGTCAGTGCTAGCATGCCTTGTGAATGTTCCTTAATCCCGTCGCCCTGAACCGCGACTTGCATGATTTCCTGCGAGAAATCGGACATTTTTTCAATTAAAATGGTTGAAGAAGATGCCTGGTCCTCAGCACCGCGTGAGAGTTCTTCCATCGTGACTGCGATTTGCTGACTACCTGCCATGACCTCATCCGCATACTGGGTCAATTCCTCACTTTGGCCGGTCACATTATCTGAAACGACAGCCATTTGCTTGACCATTCCACTTATGTTTACGTTCATATCATTGACCGCTGTTACAAGTTGGCCGATTTCATCCTTCAGCTTCGTTTTAATAGGCTCAGCATGAAGCTCTCCATTCGAAATTGCCTTCATCCGAGTTGCCACATTTTTCACTGGTCTTGCAATCACCTCGGATGTGAAAATTGAAATAATCGTTCCTAAAATAACCGCCAAAACACCTACCGCAAGTCCAACGATGTTCGCCATCTCACCGTAATTCACAACTTCCTTACCAGTTGACGCAATTTGTCGTTCGCGGTCATGTGATAGCTTTTCAACTTTATCCATCAAGCTCCTTGCTGCCGGCTGGATATGGGTCTGCAGATTATGCTTCGCAACCTCGGTATTGCCACTTTCATAAGGGATAAACACATATTCATCAATCATGTCACGCCATTGTTTCGTCTCGCGCAATAGGCCCTCAACCTCTTTGATCTTCATCGAGGTTAACTGTCGGCTGGTTAGATCGTATTCCACAGAAAAGATAGCATAGTCGTCTCTATAGGTAGATTCTCCGTATAATACATAGCCTCGAGCTAGCGCAATGCTCTGTGCAATATTGTATTTCAAATTATCATATTCTAGTAAAACAGTGAGTTCCTCGGACACCATGTCGTCCGTCTTTTGATTCATACTGGACACAGCAAAATAATTATAGATTGCTAAACCAATACAAAGGACAATAATAGTAAAAAAGCTAGCAAATAACCGCGTGCGAATACTTTTCATCTGTGGTACCTCTTTCTTATTGATTATTGAAAAACAAGCAAAAAAATAAAGCCAACTCCACTTGATTGGCCTAAACGCTTACATATTTAGTTGCCAGGCGATCATGGTTTGCCCTAGTCTTCAAATATATGATTTTCTACCTATAGTATATAAGCTTTTGCACTTTTCAACAATACTCGACACCGTGTTTTCTATTACTTTTTTACTACTAAATCAAACAATAATTTCAAAAACTCATCCTTACTCACCGGTAGCACCTCTGGTAACTCAACACTTGTTTTCATCATAGAATCCCTCCAATTTTAGGAACCAGGGGGACGGTTCCACTTGTAAACGCTCTATCACTAGTAATCTAGTATTGCCACAATTTTGATAGATATACATTTTTGATAGAAAAAGTTTTAATAGATTTAGTGAGGGAGGGATTTGATAAAAACAGTATTTTCGGGTTAAAAACAGTATATTAAGATTATCGACAGTAAAGAGCACGTTAACGACAGTATTTAAAAATATAAACAGGAAAAAGAGGAAGAAACAAAAAAGCCAACCCGGAGGCTGACTTTTATTTGCGAGCAGACGCAAGCGCCTGTTCAATTACACGCATATTTTTCAACGTTTCTTCCACACTGTAGAACGGCTGTTTATTGGAAAGAACACAGTCTGCAAAATGCTCCACTTGAAGCTTGTATTGGTCACCTTGAATTGTTTCTTCACGCTGTCCAGTTTCAGCATTCACAACAAGCACTCCGTTTCCACCTTCATTGTCTGGACGGAAAGCATGCTTCGCTAGAATAGAACCTTTCGTACCAACAACCTCATATGATGCCTTAAATGCTTGCTCAAAGCTCACATCAAAATTCGCAATCACGCCACTTTCGAACTTCAATGTACCAGCTGCGGTAATATCGACAGCATGTGTCGGATGAAAATTCGCTGTTGCCTTCACTTCAAATGGCTCTTCTCCTGTGATTAAGCGACTTGCATGGATGCAGTAGCAGCCGACATCGTACAGCACACCGCCACCAAGATCCTTTTGCATTTTAATACTGCCTGAATTTAAATCATGAGGGAAGGAGAATGATGAACGAATCAGTTTCACATCGCCAATTTCACCTGCCGCAATAATTTCCTTCACTCGGTTATGCTGAGGATGGAATTGATACATAAATGCTTCCATAAAAATCACATTATTTTCTTTAAAAGCAGCAGCCATTTCTTCAACGTCATGTGATGTCAAAGCAGCTGGCTTTTCACAAAGCACATGCTTGCCGTGCTTCGCAGCTTCAATTGCCCATTGTTTATGTAGTTGATTTGGAAGTGGAATATACACTGCATCAATTTCAGGATCATTTAATAAATCTGTGTAGGAATCATAAGATTTTAGGATGCCAAGTTCTGCTGCAAAATCCTTCGCCTTCCCACTTTCACTCGCAACAGCCAAAGCTTGCGCATTGTGCGCACGATCCATCGCTGGAATCAATGTATTTCGCGCAATTTTTGCTGTAGATAAAACACCAAAACGAACCTTCTTCATCAGAGTTCCTCCTATTTGTTCAGATGCTTAACAAATCTATATTCTCATATTTTCACAGGTTTTGAAAGGGCTTTATATTTACAGAAATACGAAAAAGCCAGAGTTTCTCCTCTGACTTCGATTTGCGGTATTTTATGACTTAAGCGGATTGACACTCTTTCAATCTACCAATGAGGTCCTGCATAACCTCTTCTGTTGTAATAGTAGCTGTTTCTTCTACTTTTTTCTGAATTTCTATCATAATGTTTAAAAGTTGTTCGGCACTCATACTTTTTACCTACCAATCTTATTTTCCAATTAAAATCCATTTTACACTATTCGCTAAATTTTGCAAAGGAAAATCGTGACAACTTTATGACAAAACCCCCAACTTGATGTCAGGGGTTAAATAATTCATCTTATTCCATTGGTTCTCCTTGAAATCCAGCAAATTTCCCATTCGTAAAGCCTGCGAACAACACATCTCCATTTTTATGAACAAACGGAACAGCGACGATGGTAAAGACATTCCCATCTGGAGCAGGCATCTTAACTACCATCACCTGGTCCGCGCCAGTAAACTCATAGCCCTGTTTGCCTAGGTCTGATTTCACATTCTTAAACTCTGTCAGCTTCAATGTGTCTGCCACAGCCTTGTTGCGTTCTGCCCCTTGTAAATAGGTTACCCCACATTCGCAATCATCCCCATGTGCAAACGCCGTGTTTCCAGGCAGAGCAAGCATCAACAGCACAAGCACAATTCCTAAAAACTTGACCATTTTCTTCATTCCATATCCTCCCTTTTCATAGCCTCATTTTTACAAATTACACAGGAATGCGACAAATTCCTTTATTTTCTGTAAAAATGAGTCGAAGGTCGGATTATTCCTACTTAAGTCGGTTGTTTAGACCTATAAATGAACATATCATTCTTGCCGGTATCTATTTAAAACGTCAAGACAACCTTACATACCTCATCCTTATTATTCATTACTTCTTCTAACGCTGCTTTGACATCAGTAAATTCAAAGGTATGGGTATGCATTTTTTCCGGCGTAAGGTTACCTGTTTCTATTAATTCTATAACTTGTGGAAATCGGAAATTATTTAACCGGGATCCTACAACATCTACACCCTTTTTTGTAATGACTACTTGAGCTATTTCTGACGGTTTGTTTCCAGTTCCCAATACTACAATTCGGCCTGCAGGAGAAACTAATTTCAATGCTTCTTCCAAACTTTTTGGTATACATACTGAGTCAACTACCACGGGAATTCCTTCCCCATCAGTAAACTCTCGAACAGCTTCTACCAAATTTTCTTCGCCGACATTTACGACCTTGTCTGCTCCCATTGCAGTTGCACGTTCCAAACGGTTGTTCACAAGATCTGTCATCATTACTTCAGCACCGCGTGATTTAGCCACTTGCATGACAGCTATCCCAATTGGGCCAGAGCCCATCACTAACACTTTATCTCCTTTAGTAATTCGGCCACGTTCATTTACTTCTACCCCAATTGAATACGGCTCGACAAGTGCCACATGAAGTGGGTTGATGTTGTCCTTGTTTACCTGATAGGCATTTTCTTCGATTGTTTTTACGTATTCAGCAAAACCACCGTCGCGATGTACTCCAGTTACTTCAACAGTGGAGCACACATTATGATGACCTGTACGGCAGGCGTAGCATGTTCCACAGCTATTGACATTATCAACAGCAACTAAGTCACCCACTTTAACCTTCGTTACCTTGTCCCCAATAGACTCAACAATGCCACCAAATTCGTGACCGATTATTCTAGGATATGTCGCAAGAGAGTTCGTTCCATTATAAATGCCTACATCTGATCCACAAATTCCCCCTGCTATAACCTTAATGATAACGTCTTTTCCATCGGCGATTTCAGGCTTCGGTACTTCTTTGATTTCCACCTCAAATGGCTTATTAATCATGATTACTTTCATTAATCCCTCTCCTCCTTATCTAGCCGTATTATGCAATTTTCCCGTTGCACCTCGGTATACTTGTCGACAAGTAAGAAGTTAAAAAAAATATTTAAACCGGACAGTAACGCCCTGAAAGATTAAGGATTTTTCCTATGCTTGTTCCTACATTCAGATACTTACTGTCCCTTTGATATACTTTTTCCAACACTGTCAATCATATCTTCAAAATGCGCGTTTAATATTTTTTCAATTTGTTTTCTATCTTTTAAACTTAAAAACTGTATAATTTCTCGATGCTGTTTCAATAAAGGTTCAATTTCATGTGCGTTAGTTAAAAATCTTTTTTCAGTTGCAACAAACATTGCTGCATACACAATTTGCCGAATGCTATTCCATAGATGAAAAATTCTTTCATGGCCCGTATCAACTATAATCGTTTCATGAAATTGTATATCATAATAAGAAAACTCCTCAAAGTTCCTGTGCTTAGCAGCCATTTCCATTTTATCGATTATGACGTCAAGTTTTTGAACAGTCGTTTCGCAGTTACCTGCCAGAAGTTTTTTAATTGCAAAGTTTTCAATTAATATCCGTACATCATATAACTCACTCATATTTTTAGGGGTTAAACCTTGTACCACTGCTCCCATTCTCTCAAGGCGAATCAACCCTTCATGCTGCAGGATTTTTAATGCTTCCCTAACTGGAGATCGACTCGTACCAAATTTAGATGCTATTTGATTTTCTGATAAAGTTTCCTCATTTTTAACGGTACCTTTAATGATTTGCAATCGAAGATCATATGCGATTTTTTCCCCTAACGAAGCACCTTGTAAATCCGTTACATGTTCCAAAATAACCTCTCACCTTTCAATCATTCATTCTATTATTAGAGTAATGGAAAATAACACTTTTTAGCAAGAGGATTCAACCTTTTACGTGATATTTCCTATCTTAATACATCACTGTATTTCCCGCTGAATCTGTCAATCGCAATTCTATCAGGCAGTCCTTCGAAATCTCCTTTAACAGTTACAACCAATGCTCCAATTGTTGACCCTAGTTTAACCGCTTCTTGTAGTGATTTCCCATCAAGCAATTCAGCCAGCACCCCAGCAGCGAATCCATCGCCGGCTCCGACTGGGTCGATCACCTGATCCACCTTTAAGCTCGGCACTATCCCCGCTCCTTCATCCGTTGAGTGATAGTATGTCTCGATTTCACCATTTTTTATCACAACTTTAGATACACCTGCTTGTAAAAAATAACTAGAAATCTCCTTATAGTCTCTAGACCCAATTAAATATTCAGCTTCATCAATTCCTGGCATAAAAATATCTGCCTGTCTAGCAAGACCTAGAACGATTTCCTTTGCATTCGTGGATTTTTCCATCAATTTAAACCGCAAATTAGGATCAAATGACACTAGGATGCCATTTTCTTTTGCAATCTTGAGTGCTTCATATACAACTTCCAAGCAATTTTCGCTTAAAAAAGGAGTAATTCCTGAAAGATGAAGGATTTTTGCGTTACTGACATAATTCCAGTCAATTTGTTCTTTTTGCAGTCTACTTGCTGCTGAACCGCTACGATAATAGTACACTTGGGTTGAACCTGCTCGGATTCTTTCTTTTATATAAAGGCCTGTTGCAGAGCTAGCATCGTATAAAACACGGGAAGTATCCACACCTTCACCACGAATCGATGAAACTAAATACTGACCAAGTTCATCGTCCCCTACCTGACTAATCCAGCCAGCGGATTTCCCAAGTCTAGTAACACCAATTGCTACATTGGACTCAGCTCCCCCAAACTTTTTATTAAACTGAGGGACATATCTTAATGGTCCATCAGTAGCTGGCTCAAATACTACCATTGATTCCCCAATTGTTACAAGTTCAGGGTACACAGCTATTTCCTCCAATCATTCATTCCAAAGCACTTTTACAACAGCTTTTTTTACTGGCTTTGGAGTACTTACGTACATCCCTGGCATATGAGCATCTTCCGGAGTAAAGAGTGCGAACATCCCTTCTTTTACAAGAATCCGGTCTTCCGCAGTTGTTTCCAAGAAATAAAGGTCTTTTTCCTTCAGCTCTTCAACAACTTTTGTATTCTCTACATTTGTGTAACCCATTTTTTCCTCACCATGAATAATGTATTGCACATCTGCATAGCGAGCGTGGCATTCAAAGCGTGCTTCCTCACTGCTTTTTGTTTCATACTCATGAATTTGGATAAACACCTGATGTCCATCAATTTCATACTCCCCAACAGGAAGTGCGGCTATATCATGTTCACGCAAATAATCGAGTGCCATTTTCAAACGCGGTCGCACTCCTTCATATAAATGAGCATTTGATAATTTATCAATAATCATAATGATTCCTCCAATGTAAACTCGCAGGTTATTCCTGATAGTGATTCTTCACCATTTCGTCCATGACCTTACTCGTACGTAACGCGGTCGAACCAGTGCAAGAGCAATATGAATCCAGCCCCGTTAAATCCGCAACAATTGTTTCGATCAAAGGCTGATGAACATGCATTGGCTGCTCAAAACTCCATTCCTGCGCACCTTCCGCAGTTGTAAACACTATCGGGTCATTACTAAAGGTGGAAAAAGAAATCTTTCCCTTACTTCCAATGATTTCATTCATGTCTACATTATCAAAGGCCGAATAACACCAGCTGCCTACCCCGTGAACACCTGATTCAAATAAATAGGTTCCAGTCACAATATCCTCTGCCTCGTAATGTCCTGATTGATTGGACGCAAAGCCATGTACATCTGAAATGGGTCCAAGTAAAAAGTCCAATATATCAATGGTATGGCTCGCTAAATCGAAGAATAATCCTCCACCCGCTAGGTCTGGTTGCACACGCCATGGTAGATTATCCTTGTCTAATAAATCCTCAGATACCTGTTGATACTGAGTAGTTTTAACAAAACGAACCTCACCAATTGCATTCGCTTCAAGTAATTCCTTGATTTTCAAAAACCTTGGCATTGCGCGTCGATAAAAGGAAACATATAATGGCACTCCCGATTCCTGACATACGGCAATCATTTCTTCACATTCAGCACTGTTTAACGCCATTGGCTTTTCAACATACACTGGCTTGCCTGCGGCTGCAACCTTAATCGTATATTCCTTATGTGATCCAGGTGGTGTTGCAATGTAGACAGCATCAACCTCAGGATCGTTAATGAGTGCATCTGCATCGTCATACCATTTTGGAACGTTATGACGTTCTGCATAATCCTTCGCAAGTGAACCTGTTCTTCGCATAACTGCAACTAGTTCCGAATTCTCAACTTTTTGAAATGCTGGTCCACTTTTAACTTCGGTAACATCCCCACAGCCAATAATTCCCCATCGCACCTTTTGTAATGACATCGTATTGTCCTCCTTTTATCAAGGTTTATCTGCCCAAATAGCCTCCATCGACTGCAATTGTAAACCCGTGGAGATAATCGGATGCATCTGAGGCTAAAAAGATCGCAGCACCTTGTAAATCCTCACCAGTTCCCCAACGTCCAGCCGGAATACGAGCTAAAATTTCTTTATTACGTGATTCATCAGCAATCAACGCTGAATTCATTTCAGTTGCCATATAGCCTGGCGCGATACAGTTGACATTCACACGATGCTTTGCCCATTCGTTTGCCAATGCCTTTGAAAATTGCATAACTGCACCCTTACTTGCCGCATAGGCAGGTACCGTAAAGCCCCCAAAGAATGAAAGCATTGAAGCTAGATTAATAATCTTACCCTTGCCTTGTTCTATCATATGCTTGCCAACCTTCTGGCATAGGAAAAAGACAGAGTTTGCGTTGACATCCATGACATGATCCCAATCTTCTTTTGGAAACTCTACAGAAGGATGTCTTCGTTGAACACCTGCATTATTTACTAAAATATCAATTTTGCCCATTTCACCGATAATTTGGTCAACGAGACCATCAAGCCCTTCAACATCACCAAGATCATATGAAATTCCAACCGCTTTCACACCTTGACTTCGAATTTCTTCAAGAACGACTTCTTTTATCGTACGGGCTACAACGACTACATCTGCACCTGCACTTGCAAGTCCAACGGCAATATCTTTACCAAGACCGCGCGTACCGCCAGTTACAACGGCTACTTTTCCTGTTAAATCAAATAATTTATTCATTTCCTCACCTCATTCAAAATGGTACATGACCTTAACAGCATCGCTTGGGGTTGTTAACAGCTCAAATCCCTTTTGTGCTTCTTCAGGTGGGAGGACATGTGTAATGATTTTTTCGAAGTTTGGTTCCTTCGCGACTAGCTCTGCCGCGATTTCAAAATCCTTATGTGTATAGACGCGAACGAATCGAATCGAAAGTTCTTTAAACATTCCTTGCTGCAATTGAAGTGCGGCTGGATTTTTATAAGAAGCTACGACCACAACGGTTCCTCTTACTTTTACAACTTCGGTAAGCTGAGCTGCTACAGCAGGGTGACCGGCACAATCAAAGACAAAGTCAAAGCCACTGCCTTTTGTCTCTAGCTCGACGACTTCCTTCACTTCTTGTGTAAGAGAATTGATGGCTGTAAATCCAAGCTCCTCCGCTTTTTTAATACGGTCAGGGTTTGTTTCTACAATCACAACTCTACGTGCACCAAGATTTTTCAAGGATAGTGCAACACATAAACCAATGGTTCCTGCCCCATAGACAAGAGCTTCATCTCCCGGTACAAAGCCAGCCTGTCTCACTGAGTGGACACCTACTGCAATTGGCTCCATCAACGCACCAAGCTTCAGAGAAACGCCTTCTGGTAGTGGAATGATTTTATCAATTGGTGCTTGGACATATTCGCCCATCCCTCCGTCACAATCGATCCCGACTAATTGTAAAGTTTCGCACACATGGGATTGACCAGATTGACATGGTGGACATGTACCACAGCTTAGTAATGGATTCACTGTTACTGGAGTCCCTGGCTGTAATGTCGGATGACCACTCACAATGGTCCCAGAAAACTCGTGTCCCGGAATTAGAGGAGCGGCAGCACGTGGGTGCGTGCCGCCATAAATAATTAAATCTGTACCGCAAATGCCTGCATGTGATGCTTTTATTAAAGCCCATCCTTCTTTAACAGTGGGCACTTCTTTTTCATGAATACCTACAGTTTGAGGTCCTTCATACACGATTGCCTTCAATTCGAACACTCCTCTTTTCAGTCTTAACCTTGCTGAATCTCATTCGTTCAACACAAGATTGAAAGTTTGATAGAATTACAAGCCAAATAATCTTGGAAGCCATAGTGACAGCTCTGGAATATATGTAACGAGCAATAATGCCACAATCAAAGCCCCAAAGAATGGCATCAACGGCATAATGATATTTTCGACTTTCACGTTGGCGATCTTCGCCCCAACGAATAAAACGCTACCAACAGGTGGCGAAATGTTACCAATAGCCATGTTCATAACGATAATAATTCCAAAATGAACGGGATCCATTCCAAATTCCATTACAATCGGTAAAAAAATGGGTGTAAAAATAAGAACTCCAGGAGTTGGGTCCATAAATGTTCCGATAAATAACAACACAATGTTCATAATTAATAGAATGATGATTGGGTTATCTGACAAAGAGAGCATGGCTTCTCCCATTAAGCCTGGAATATTCGTGAAAGCCATAACCCAAGACATGATGGATGATACAGCGATTAACAATGTAACCAGAGCAGTTGTTCTCGTTGATTCTAAAAAGATTCTTGGTAAATCCTTAATCTTAACTGCACGATAAATGAATGATAATAACAACGAATACACTACAGCGATGGCTGCCCCTTCTGTAGCAGTAAAAACTCCTCCGATAATCCCACCAATAACAATGACAACCAGTAACAAACTAGGAATTGCATCAAGAATAGTCTTAATCGCTACTTTAAGTGATACTCGTTCAGAGCTACGGTACCCATGTTTTTTTGAAATAATAAATGCAACAACCATACAGGCAAGTGCCCATAGGATACCAGGTATATACCCTGCCATGAATAGGGCTGCAATTGAGGTACCACCACTTACAAGTGAGTACACGATTAATGTATTACTAGGAGGAATAAGCATTCCTGATGGAGCTGCTGCAACGTTAACTGCTGCAGAGAACTCATTCTTATATCCGTCCTTTTCCATTTCAGGTGTTAATGTTTGTCCTACCGCTGCAACAGCGGCAACGGACGATCCACTAATCGAACCAAACATGGCATTAGCTATTACGTTCGTCTGTGCAAGAGATCCTGGTATACGACCACTTAGAACCTTCGCACAGTTTACTAATCTTGTAGCAATTCCTCCGTTATTCATGATGACCCCAGCTAAAACAAAGAAGGGGATGGCAAGAAGAGGAAAGGAATTTATTCCTGAAAACATACGTTGTGCAGAAGCTAGCATTCCGTTATCAAAACCAACAATTACAATCATTGCTAATACGGATGGAACCCCAAGAGCAATACTAACAGGTGCACCAATGATTAATAGGAGTGTAAGCCCTATCAACATAATAAGTGAGGCTGAAATGACGACCGGATCCATATTCTATCTCCTTCCTACAAAAGAAGTTATTGTAGCTGCTCTTCTATAGTTTGCTTTTTCGTTAAAATTAAATAAATACAATTCACAGCATAGAAAATAATAAAGATACCGCTCACAGGTATTCCTATATATAAATAGCCCATTGGAATATGTAAGCTTGGGTTAATTTGACCCATTGCAAGTGATGTAGCAGCGCCTCCACCTTTGATGAAAACAATCGCAGCAAACGCGATGATGATAAGCTGAATAAATAACTCGACACCTAGTCTCCATGGTTTTGGTAACTTTCCATTAAGTAAATCCATTGCCATATGTCCGTTTTCCCCAAAGAGAAACGCAGAGCCAAACAGTCCGAGCCATACAAAGCAGTACTTCGCAAGCTCTTCTGAAAAAGCACTCGGATCATTAAAAATAAACCGAGTGATAACTTGCCAAGTAACGAGTATAACCATGACCGCGAACAAAATAATGCAAATCACACTTAATATTTTGTCTAAAGTATTTTTGATGATTTTCATATAATCACTCCATTGTTTTTCCCGCATTATTAAGGGGGAGATAAAGCCCCCCTTAATGAAGTTTCACTTTATTGAGCCAATTCACGAACCTTCTCATATAAACCTTTTTGGACATCATTTTCTAATTTCTCTTCGATTAATGGTGCAACTGCGTCTTGGAAGATTTTAATGTCAACATCGTTAAATTTAGCACCAGACTCTTCTGCAGCTGCTTTAGCTTCTGCTACGAACTCTGCGAATAATTCAAATTCACGGTCAAACGTAGAAGCGAGTCCTTCTTTGAATGTCTTTTGGTGCTCTTCAGACATTTCTTTTAATACATTTGCATTAATCAAAAGATAGTCTGGAACCATTAAGTGTTTTGTGTAAGAATAGTATGGTGCGATTTCAACATGCTTTAAGTTGTTATAAATTAACTCGTTGTTTTCTCCACCTTCAAGAACACCCGCTTGAATCGCTGTATACACTTCACCTTGGCCCATTGGTGTACCAACGCCACCCATGAGTCCCATCATTTTAATGTTTGTGTCAGATTCCATAACGCGAATCTTCATACCCTTTAAATCTTCGGGAGTATTGATTGGTTGCTCACTATTATAGACGTTACGCACTCCACCGTGGAAACCACCTAGAACAGTTATACCTTGGCCCTCTAATGATGTATATAACTCACTTGTCACATCCTGGTTATTAAGAACAGCCTGTTGGTGTTCAACAGAATCAAACACAAATGGTAAGTTAAAGACAACGAAATCTTTATTTAAGTTTTCCAATAAGCTTCCTGGAGTGATTGACATTGAAACTGTTCCAGATTGAACTAATTCAAGAACCTCACGCTGTGCACCTAGTAATTCGTTTGGATAGATTTCAATCTTATATGCACCGTCAGTTTCTTCGTAAAATTTCTCACTAAATTCCTCCACCGCTTTATACTGTGGATGATTTTCTGGTTGGTTAAATCCTAATTTTAATACCTTTGTACTCTTCTTATCGCCATTGGAAGCAGATTCAGAGCCTCCACCTCCACATGCTGCCAAGATTGACATCATAAGGATTGCTACTGCAAGAATTGAAAATAATTTTAACCCCTTTTTCATTTTCCCTTCACTCCTATATATTTAAATTTACTTACTACCTACAACTAGCTGGTTAACAGGGTAATGAACCTGCTCACCGTTTAAAAATCTAACTGTTTCCTCTGCTACCTTGCGTTTCAGCTCGACCGCTGCTTCTTCTGAATACCAAGCCATGTGCGGGGTAATGAGGAAGTTATCATGTCTCATTAATTTAGCCTCTGCACTCATTGGCTCAGTCTTCGCCACATCAATGGCCGCTCCGGCGATCCATTTTTCCTCAAGTGCAAGATCTAATGCATCCTCATCAATGATGCCACCGCGAGAAACATTCACAAGGTAAGCCGTCGGTTTCATGAGTTGAAGCTCTTTTTCACTGATGAGATTTCTAGATGTGTCTAGTCCACAATGGATGGAAACCACATCTGATTGTTTAAGCAATTCTTCAAGTGATACAAACTCAACAAAGTCTGGATATATTTCCTTTTTGCTAATGTCATTCACAATGACCCTACAGCCAAGTGCATGGACTTTTTGAGCAAATGCTGTTCCGATACGACCAAGGCCAATGATACCAACAGTTTGAACACCGTGGCGGAAGACTGGAACACTCTTTGAATAATCCCAGGTTCCACTCTTCACAAGCTGGTTCATGAATGGAATTTTTCTTGTTAACGCTAACATTAAGGCTAATGCATGATCGGCCACTTCATTGGTCCCATAGTCAGGCACATTACAGACCTGCACGCCATATGTTGTTGCCGCTTTCAAATCAATGTTATCAACACCAACCCCATAGCGTACAACAAACTTCAAATCTGGTAAACTAGCAAAAACCTTCTCTGTAATTGGTGCATATTGGTTAATGAACGCTACAGCACCTTGACATTGATTAATGACATCATCCTCTGTCTTACATTGAAGTAATTCAAATGAATAACCTTGGTTTGAAAAGACAGCTTTCTCTGCATCAAAATTGTCATGATCACAATCTGTGATCATAATCTTTCTATCTGTCATGTTGTCATCTACACCTTTCAAAAATTTCACAAAACTTAATCATATATGCTATCAATTAAGTGAACTCTTAAACAAAAACTACTTCAATTCCACCAAATATGATAAGATAGGTGAAAAATTCACCTCATCAGATGATGGGTAAATCCCCAATTGGAGGGAAAAACATGGTCAATCAACAAGAATTAAGTAAAAAGGCAGTTGGTGAAAAGGCAACAGAATTTATTAAAGACGGTATGACAATTGGTCTAGGCTCTGGTTCCACGATCTATTGGACGCTCAAAAAACTCGGTGAAATCATCCAGCAGGGCATGAAGGTGAAAGGGATTCCCTCCTCCAAACGCACTGAAGGATTGGCTCATGAATTCAACATTCCACTCACCACATGGGCAGACGTCCAAAGACTTGATCTTGCAATTGATGGTGCCAATGAGGTGGACCAGCACCTCAACTTAATTAAGGGTGGTGGTGGCTCCCTCGTCCGCGAAAAAATGGTGAACATCCATGCCGATCAATTAATCATCGTTGCTGATGAATCCAAGCTCGTATCTGAACTAGGAAATTTCCCACTTCCTGTTGAGGTTCTTCCATTTGGTTGGGAAGTCACTACCTCACATATTTCACAGCTCGGAGCCATCCCGAAATTACGAATGAATGGTCAAGAGATTTTTATTTCTGATAACGGAAATTATATTCTTGACTGCCAATTCAACACAATATCGGACCCGAAAAGTCTACATAAAGAGCTGAAGCTTTTAACAGGCGTTGTCGAAACAGGACTTTTTATCGACATGGCTGATATTGTTATCCTTAGCGGTGACTCAGAAATACGGATGTTATCGAGATAAATTGCCCATCCCCCCACTTGATTGTGGAGGGATTTTTTTCCACTTAAACCTGTGTGTGTTTTCACCACAGTGGCTTTCGTTGCCGCCCCGTACTATTCTTAAATAATCTTAACCTTTTCCCAAACGGATTCATCTGCGTGAATGCCTTCTGTTTTGCTTCTTTCACGATATGCTGCTTGTCCTTCACCTGGATATCGAACCTTCCCACCTTCTTGCAATGGTATGCTATTTCTAAGTTGGTCAACTGTTCCTTGAATAACTGACTCCATTTGCTCCTCAGAAATGAAACGCTTCGGATCAAATGCCATAAAGACTTGGGAGCATCCAGTACAACTTCCTTGGTTGATTTCATCCATCATAGCTGTTGTGTTACCGTTCGCAAGGACAGATCCGAATAAATCTAGTAAAATAGCAAAGCTTGAGCCCTTCCAGTAACCCATTGGCATAATTCTTCCAGAATCCTCAATCTGACCTGGGTCTGTTGTAACGTTGCCCTCTGAGTCGAACCCGCCAGCAAATGGTAGTTGTTCTTCAGCTAAACGTGTTACTTGGATTTTTCCCCATGAAAATTGGCTTGCTGCCATGTCTAAAAGAAACGGCCCTTCTTCTCTCGGAATTCCCATACAAATTGGATTGTTCCCGATATTTTGATTGGCAGAGCCCCATGCTGGCATACAGGATTCTGTATTCGTCCAGCTAATTCCCATTAGCCCTTCATCAATCATGTCTAAAATATATGTACCACCACGCATCCAGTGGGTTGTATTACGTAAAGCGACAATTCCAACACCATTTTCCTTCGCTAATGCAATCGCACGCTGTGACGCTTTCTTTGCATTGATGATGCCAATTCCGCGATTTCCCTCATAAGTTTCAACAACACCAAAGCTATTCACCAAATTCATTTCTGCGTTAAGATTGACCCAGCCTTTCTTAACATAGTTTAGAAATCGAGGAACACGGTTCAAACCATGAGACTCAATCCCGTCTCTGCTTGTTTCCGTATGAATCTGTGCACATAGCTCTGCTTGCTCTTCGCTAAGTCCATTTCGTAAAAATGCCTGTTTAATTTCATGCTTCATTTCCTCAAAAGTAACCTGCATAATAGATCCCCTCCACTACTTACGATTCATATTTAATCTTAGGTGTTGCTAATGCTGTTCTGGATGAAAATTGACTATTCCACAAACAAGTAAGCCCTTTCATAGTTCATCAAAAAATTTTAATTGAACTTATTCTGAATACATGAGTACTTGTACACAAGTATGCTAACACAAAATTGTCACATTTTACAACCCCTTTATTGAAAATTTTATTTATTCCCTTTTTTTCGAGATTTCGCATTATAAATTTCCTACCTAAAGTAGAATCTGATAAATAAAAAAACAACCCAACAAGTGGATTGTTTCTACTCTTCCCATAATAAGTCATCTTCAAATTCATCTGCATCAACAAGTGCCTCGTATTTCGCAATTTCCTCCTGAAGAACTTTTTCAAGTTCCTTGAATTTTACCGAAATGCTACTTGGTGACACGTCGAATTCCTCGGCAAGCTCTTCCTGTGTGGATGTACCCTCATAGGGATAAATCATCTCAATCATGTAAACCAAAGCCGCCTCATAAATGCCCGTTTTGATAATCCTCGGGTTTTTACGAACACAATATTTATGCCATAATGTAAGTCCAATTCCGATAATTTCTTCTTCGTAATCGTACTCCTTCATCCGAACTTGAAACATTTCCGCTACCTCTTGCTGTTTTGGCGATTTCCATTCGTAATCCTCTGCGGATACGGAATCCTTTCCAAACATAAAAACCATGAATACGTTGATAAAATCATGTGACATAAAATCAACCGGATTCGTCTCGCCACTTTTTTCAAAGAGGTCAAGAATCATTTTTCTCATATCACCTGCAAATTGTGTTGGCAACTCAAGAAATGTCGGGAAAAAGATGGAGTTCGCCCCAGCAGGCAACAACGTTCCAAACACAAAATAACCTGCTTCCACTCCCGTTTCTGTTTCATAGATCCGCACGCGGTGCTCCACATCCGTAAAAATGTCCCGCACCTTCATATAGGTTCTCCGCTCGTCAACCTCAGTCACCGTGTAGGCAGACGGACGCGCTGCCTTCCATTTTTGTAAAAGGTCGCGAGTACGTGGGCGGCTACATTTCGGACCATAAATATCGACATACTCTTCTAAAATGGTTTTCCCGTCAGCCGGAATCGAGCTAATCACCCAAACTCGCGAAAAGAATGAAAATAAATCGTACACATCATCCGGAAGCTCCTCGAAAATATCAGCATACTCATCCAAAACATCATCTAAGAACTCTTCATACAAATGGAGTGCGTACTGAAACATATCATGTTGGATATCGTTCAGCTCGTTTTCCACGACTTGATCTATTGAAACGACTGCAGACCGGCCGCAGCATTTTTTATACTTTTTTCCACTCCCACAGATGCATTGGTCGTTCCGTCCAATAACCTTCATGAAAACCATTCACCCTTCCCTTTTAGCTATGAGACTATCATATCATAATTACTTGTAAAATAATGTGAATGGATATATTTTTCAGGAGTTGGGCGGGGTATTTGGGCGGTAACAAATAGGAAGACAGCTGATAATTGGTTGCGCCTTTAGTTGGGGAATTGCGTCGACACACATATTTGCGTCGCATCAGCAGGATTTGCATCCTTTCTCACATATTTGCGTCGCTCCAACTGGATTTGCATCTTCTCTCACTTATTTGCGTCGCATTAGCAGGATTTGCGTCCTTTCTCATTTATTTGCTTTTGCAGACACGGGAATTTCGACGACGCACACATATTTGCGTCGTCGCCAGCATATTAACATCTTTACCCAAAATAAATAAGAAGATAGACCAATTCAGTCTACCTTCTTTCGCAAATCCTTATTTTAATTCAAGCTCTGGCTCGAGTTCTGCTTCAAAGATACGCGGCCAAGGAAGTTTGACGTGTACACTTTCTAGATCAGAGATCGTCTTATAGAAATCCTTGTCTCCTCTAGAACCGATGTATACTTTTTTCCCGTCAAAATACTGGTACCATTTTTCTGTTTCAAGTGTTAGCTTTTCTTGAACAAAGCTATTTACTTGATCATATTTTTCTCCTAGGTCCCATTCACTTGCCCCGATAGATTGAAGATATTGTCTTGCCGCTGGATGAACAATATTTTTATAGCTTTGGTCCTTCGTAAAGCGATGGAGTAAAAATTCGTAATGGTACTCTGCTGTCTGCTCATATAAAGGGACACCAAATCCATTTTTTTGAGATAAAAATGCATAACGCGCTGCAGCATGACCTACTGTTATACCCAATGCATTTCCAGCAGTATTCCAGCCACTATAAGAAAGAATCTTGGTTAAATCCACATTCTCAGCTAACTCAGTCACAAACGCTTCATCAGCCTTGTTCACGATCCAAACATCTCCAATAGCCACCTGTTCTCCATTTGCAAGCAGTTCACTAGTTCTTGCTACAAGACCTTCTATGTCCTTCTCTCTTGTTGAATCAGATGCTGATGGAGTATTTAGCAGAAGATGGATATCAGCATCCTCTTCGTTAGTAACAACTTTTCCTCCAGCTGAAACAATATGTTTTTGAACATTATAATCAAAGGTTGTGTCCTCAAAAGGAGCTATCCAATCTTCCCCGTGAACCCCACCGTATTCTACAAAGAATGTTGGTGTTGTACCAAATAGTTGATTCACAAATCGGGATACCAAGACTACACTTACCTCATCTGCCCCTGGAAAAACCGATACTTGATCTTCAACATTCAGAGCATTCACTTTTTCAACTAAAAGCTCTCTTTCAGCACGATGAAGGCCATATGGGGCAGCGTCATCCTGGGATAAAATCAAATGGTCAATATAACCTTCATTCACCCAATCAATCATGAGATTATTAACCGTGTGATTTCTTGCCCTTGCTTTTTTATAGTCATCCAATACCGCTTCAGGAATTATTCTCTCTAATTCCTCAAGTCTTTCCTTTCCTTCCATCCCAAGGTTAACAACCTTATCAAAAAGGATCGCCCATTCACTGATTTGTGAATAATACTTCAGATACTCATCACTAATTGCTGTGACAGCTAATCGTTGAATTGTATCATACACGTAAACTGGTTTATCAGGATAAAGTTCTTTAAGTTGTTTGATCACCTGAATGTCGGAGATAGCATCTTCAAGCGACTTTGTTCCTGTTCGAGAGGCAACTAGTCCCCCATAAGCCAGCATACTTGTTGAAATAACAAACCCATCTGCTTTATCTCCATTTTCGATTAGCCATTTACTAATTTCTTCACCATTTCCTGGTGTCGTAAACTTTCCAATCATCTCTTTAGGTGGTGCACTAACTTCAACACCAGCTGAATATCCTACTTGGATTGGAAAATAGATGTTTGCTGGTCGATCATCAAGTGGAACCATTAAGATTGTTGCAAGTTCATCTTTTTCCTTTGCAGCACTTATAACGCTGGCTGAGCTAAATAACAAAAGAACCGCAAGACCCATCGTAATCACTTTTCTCCATTTCTTCATTGGTTTCCTCCTAATTATTACTTACTTTTTTACACCTTATAGAACTACCCCATTTTCTACTAAAATCGCTTGTAGCTTGTTGATGTCTATATCCTTTGGTGCAACATTTTCAGTAATTGAAAGTGCTGCGGCTGTTCCAGCTGCTTGCCCTGTTGCCATTGCACTAGGAGTAAGTCTTGTTGTTGCTAATGCCTCATGTGTAGTTGAAATACACCTCCCTGCTACTAATAAATTCTCAATTTTCCTGGGCACAAGGCTTCTATATGGAATGCCATAGCTTCCATCTCCCTCGATGTCATTTGCCTGAACACCTTTACCAGTTGGGTCATGTATGTCAATTGGGTAGCCACTAAGAGCAATCGTATCCTCAAATTTTTTCCCCGCCACTACATCCGCAATTGTAAGGGCATATTGTCCATCAATACGGCGAGTTTCTCGGATACCAATTTGTGTACCAACAGCCGAAATAGACGCTTTTTCAAAGCCAGGAATCTTCTTCTGTAAAAATTCAGCCATCATCAGTACTTGTTTTCTACCTTCTTTTTCACCCTCGGATAGGTCAAATACATCTGTTCCATCTAATCCCTGAACGCGTGTACAATTGACTAAAACCTCATCATCCTCGGGACCTGCAAAAAAGAGCACTTGATCACGATTAATCGGAACACCAGATTCATTCCATTCCTTATAAAAGCCTTGAACACCTGTTAGTGGCAATTCATCTAATTCGGCGATCGGGGTTTTTTTATAAAAATTACTCGGGTTTGCCTTCATCTCTTCCTTTACCTTTGACAAATCCACGCCTCTCATACGAAACTTCATTGTCATTGGCTGTGTTTTGTTATCACTATCTCTTCCTTTTAAGCATGGAGCTCCAGATAAATAGGCAATATCTGCATCCCCAGTTGTATCAACAAATCTCTTTGCCGAAACAGTGATTGGTCCGGACTTCGTTGTTAAGTTAATAGATGTAATGATGTCCCCGTCAACCTCTACCTTATCAACAAAGCTATGAACAAGGACTTCAACCCCAGCCTCTTCAAGCATTTCGAGTGCTAAAAGCTTGTATTTTTCAGGATGATAGGGAGTTAGTGTACTGGTAAAGCCGACGGTATCCCGTAAATGACCCGGCGAACCATCTTGTTCCATTAGCCGATCGACAATTTCTTGTGCAATCCCTTTTATTACTTGCTTTCCTGATGATGTATGAAAGGTCATCCACGGATATACTAAAGCTACCGTAGACATCCCACCCAAAAATCCATATCTTTCAATAAGTAGTGTTTTTGCTCCTGCTCTACCTGAAGCAATCGCTGCATTAATACCTGCAGGACCTCCCCCTGCAACCACGACATCAAACTCTAGTTCTCTCCTCAAAATAGACACATCCTTGTAGGTTTTTTACTTTCCACCGGTCATTGCAACACCTTGAATAAATTGTTTTTGTGCAAAGAAAAATACAATTAATAATGGAACGGTTGCCATAACTGATGCACTCATGAGTAGCTCCCACTTCGTTCCAACCTCGTCAGTGAACAAGGCTAATGCTAATGGCAATGTCATCAACTCTTTTGAATTGATATAAATGAGTGGCTCATAGAATTCATTCCAGCTTGTTAAAAATGTAAAAATCGTTAAAGTAGCAATCGCTGGTTTCGCTAGTGGGAGCATGATATTCCAATAGATTCGAAAATACGAGCAACCATCAAGTTTTGCTGCCTCTTCCAATTCTTTAGGAACTAATAAGAAAAACTGTCTCATGACAAAGACGCCAAATACACCTGCTGGGCCTAAAATAGGAATAGCAATTAACGGAACATGTGTATCGATTAATCCTAAATCCCTCATAAACAAAAAGAGTGGTATTGTAATAACCTCAACTGGGATCATCATTGTGCTAAGTAAACAGAGGAATAGGAATGAACTTCCTTTAAATTGTAGTTTCGCAAACGCATAGCCAGCCAATGAGCCTAAAAAAATGGTCCCAACTGTAACAAGAATTGCTATATATAAGCTATTAAAATAAAAAAGGTGAAAGGGTGTAGAATCAAGTACTTTTAAATAATTCTCCCATTTAAATGGTTCTGGGATTAACTGAAAAACAAACACCTTCGTTGAGTCTTTGAAGGATGTATTCACCATCCATAATAATGGAACAATCATGATAAGAGATATGAGTGACAAAATTCCGTAAAATGAAATTTTCGTAAGTATACCGTTTTTCTTTTTATTGTTCATGGAATACCCACCTTCTTCTCCCAACCCACTGAATAATGGTAAAGAATAAAATGATTACAAATAATACGAGGGCGATTGCTGAAGCGTACCCAAAATCAAACAGTTTAAATGCATTTTCCCAAATATAGTAGACTAGTACTTTGGTAGAATTCCCTGGTCCTCCACCTGTCATTACATAAATTTGGCCAAACACTTTCATCGATCCAATAACCGTTAAAATCAATGTTAGAAAGACGGTTGGTGTAATCATCGGAAGGGTGATATTCCAAAATTGTCTTCCTTTTCCTGCCCCATCTAATACAGACGCCTCGTACAAATTTTTATCTACTTGCTGTAATGCAGCTAAAAACAGAACCATATTTAACCCTACATTCTTCAATGCACTTACAACAATGACAGCTGCCATCGCAAGGTTTGGTGAATATAACCAAGCCGGCCCATCAATCCCAAACACAGCAAGTAGTTGATTGATAAAGCCTTCATCTGTCCCGAACATATACTTCCAAATAATGGACCATACTACGATCGATGTCATAACTGGAATAAAAATAGCTGTTCGAAAGATACCAATCCCTGGTAAATTCCGTTGTAAAAGAAGTGCCAAAAATAATGCAAGGACAATATTGATTGGAACAAGTCCTGCCGCAAAAATTAACGTATTTTTTAGTACTACCCAGAAGTCAGGGTCATTGACTAGCCTTTCGTAGTTTTCCGCACCAATAAAGTTCGGATCCCCAAGAAGCTGCCAATCTGTGAAACTAATATAAATCGAATATACAAGCGGAAATACCATTACTAACAAGAATCCCAATACCATTGGGCTAACAAATAAATACCCGTAAAATGACTCACTACCTACGAATTTTCGTCTCCTCTTTTCACTGTTCAAAGGTAGGCGATTCGCTGTTTGTACTTTTGGTTCCACTTCATCCTACCTCCTTTATAATTTGTCAATTTCTTCTCGAAAAGTGGAGATTGCTTTCTCAATACTTTCTACGGTGTGTCCAGTAACGATGGCGCCAAGCATAACAGCCTTTACTCCTGCTTGATAAAGAACTGGTATATCATGAGGCGCCAGTTTTCTTTGTGAAGGAACAAGTACAGGTACATCTACGTTTTGCACGAGTTTACTATAGGCAAGTACATCTTTAAAAGTTAGTGACGTACCATACTCCTCACCTCTGATGATTGATGCTTCTAAGGCAGTAATTCCAAAATGCTTTACATTCCCTATATTCGCGAGATTGTAATCATTGGTTATAGCAAATGTTTTTTCAATCGGATCTAGCCCTAGCATCCAACCTGGCTTATCGTGCGCATAAATCGAATAAAAACCAAAACCAAGATTGATAAGCTTCTCCATTTCAGTTTGTTTTATATCTTCAAATGAGCCACCCGGAACAATCCCAAGTGGTCCAGAAAATTCATCCCTAATACTACGAAATATTTCAGAATAAGAGTCAACCTCTAAAAAATGATTTCCTGATGCACGATGTTCAACATTTACATGCATTTTTATTACATCAACGCCGGCACGAATGGCAGCTCTCGCTAGATCTAACCGATTTTCTGGCAAACTCACAATTAATGTCATTTTCTTTTTTTCTAATACATGCTGTAAAGATGTAGTCAAGCGATTTCACCCCTAGTAAAAGGTAAGCGGTTAATCCTGTTACAGGTTAACCGCTCCTTGTAATTCTTTTATTTCAATAGTGGATTAATTTTTTCTTCCATCGATTTTAAGATGTCTTCAGGCTCTTTTAATTGTCCAAATAACTCGTCAAATCCAAATTGAATAGCGTTGTCAATTTTTTGCCACTCAATATGACCGGCTTGAAGTCTTGCATTGTCCATTTCATCAATTACCGCTCTTTGAATGCTCTCAACTGGCGGATTATTTGGTTGATTCACAAACTCATCAGAGCTTAAAACAGACTCACGTGGAGGTACAAAGAAAGTAGATGTTGCTGTGATTCCCTCTTGGCTTGTAAAGAACTTTAATAGCTCCTTAGCTTCCTCAGGATGTTTAGAACCTTTGAATAAACCATAACCTGCCTGACCAAGCATTGGGAATCTACCTTCAGGTCCCTCTGGTAGTGGGGCAATATCCCACTTAAAATCTTGTACATTACGTGCAGCCGACACATAACTATACACATCGAAAAACATTCCAATTTTTCCTGATTCAAAGCTTACTTGTTCCCCAGCTTTTGGATGTGATGCGTCTGCAAACATCATACGGTCAAGCATTTTAAAAGTTTCTACACCTTGAGGACTATTCCAAGTGAATTCTGTTTGACCTTCATTAAACAAGTCCCCACCGTTTGCCCAAGTGTGTGATAATAAAGTAATCCATGTATTCCAATCACGGAAGAAGTTTGCACCATATACACCATCAGCTGAAATAGCTTTTGCGGACTTTTCAAATTGCTCCCATGTCCATGTTCCAGCTTCCGCATGCTCGTTAGGTGTTTTTTCACCTGCATTTACGAACAAGTCCTCATTATAAAATATTACAGATGGAGGAGTTGAAAACGGAATCCCTAGAAGTTGATCATCTTTCTTAAATAGATCAAGAGTAGATGGGAAAAAGTCATCCATGTTATACTCAGCATCATCTTTGAAGGAAGATACATCATCTAACAGATCATTTTCCATAAATTGTGGCACCATGCGCTCCGCTACCCATCCAACATCCGGTAATTCTCTACCTGCCGCCAAAACTGTAATCTTTTGCTGGTAGTCTGGGAAAGGTACACTTTCCATTTTTACCTTAATATTTGGATGTGTTTCGTTGAACTTCTCAATAAGTTTGTTGTAGACTTCCTGGTGAGCTTCACTTCCCCACATCATGAAGGTTAACTCTACTGGTTTATCCGTTTTTTTGTCCCCATCGTTTTTTGAACCGCTCGTACCTGCATCATTGCTACATGCAGCTGTAAACGCTATCAAAAAAACCGTTAAAAAAATAATTCCAAGCTTTTTCATTTTAGTAATCCCTCCCTTTGTGTTTCATTTTAATGAATAAGCCCAGAAAAAAATATCCTCTCAAAAATAGAAATAGTTCGCTAATCTTAGATATAGTGAATATTAAGAAAGCTTACGGAACTGAATCGGTGTCATCCCTACCTCTTGCTTAAATACGGACATAAAATGTTTAGGACTTTTATAACCAGAAAGCTGAGCAACCTCATACACCTTTAAATTGGTATCTTCTAAAAGTTTTTTTGCTCGTTTTAGTCGTTCCTCCGTAATATACTCTGTAAATGTTTGATTACGTTCTGCTTTAAAAAGCTGACCCACATATTGGGGGTTCAAATATACATGTTCTGCAATATGCTTGAGCGTTATTTCATGACTTAAATGATCGTCAATGTATTGAAGGATTTTTTGAAATTGTTTTGAGGTTTCTAATGATTCCTCTTCCGAATCCTTAAATAGCTTTGAAATGGTTTCAGATAGTTCAACCCTGTTAATCGGCTTTAATAAATAATCCGTTATTCCATAACGCATTGCCATCCGTGCATACTCAAAATCGCTATGTCCACTTAAAATAATGATTGGAACCTCCTTCGATATCTGTCTAACCTTAGAAATAAAGGTTAAACCATCCATTGCTCCCATTCGAATGTCGGTAATTATTAGATGAGGAATTCGTTGGTGAGAAAGCGATAGTCCCTCCTCTCCACTTTTAGCCTCGCGGACAGAAAATCCACCAATTACTTGTTCGAGTAATACCTTTAGACCCGCCCTTATAACCTCTTCATCCTCAACTATTAGAATTTCTTTCACTTTTCTTCCCCCATTCTTTGAATCGGAAACGTCAAAATTACTGAAAAGCCTTTTGTTTTTCCACCTTCTATTTGTATTCCATACTGTTTTCCATACAAAAGCTGAAGCCTTTCATGAACATTTGAAAGAGCAATTCCGCTATGTTTTTCAGTGGATGTATGTTGTTGATTTTCTATTAATCTTCTAAGCTCTGTTAAACGTTCATTTTTAATTCCTTTTCCATTATCTTCGACCTTGATCGTTACATGATTGCCTTCCCTGTTTACCCTAATAAAAATGGAACCCGCACTACTTGATAAACCATGAACTATCGCATTTTCAACTAGGGGCTGGAGGACTAGCTTTGGCAGCAATACATCATATAAGGAAGGCTCAATTTCCTCTAAATAATGGAGCTTTTCGCCCATCCTTACCTTTTGAATCGAAATGTAAGATTGTATAAACTGTAACTCTTTCTTTAACGACACAACCTTTGATGAATTATCAATTGTATATCTTAGGAGCCTCCCTAACGAAGATACCATATCAGATATATCCAGATTTCCTTTCGTAATCGCAAGCATATTAATCGATTCTAATGTGTTATAGAGAAAGTGAGGATTCATCTGACTTTGTAAGGCTCTTACTTCCGCCTCTTTTTCTCGCAAGCCCGTCTTATATACTTCTGATACAAGTCTATCAATCTCCTTAATCATATGATTAAAGCCGTTTCCAAGCTGGCCAATTTCATCGTTAGATGCTAGTTCGACCCTCTGAGAAAAGCTTCCTTTTTGAACATTATCCATGGCCTTTCGTAATTTATGGATTGATTGTACTAGTGGTTTGGAGAGCACAAAACCTAGTAAAAGAGAAATTATGATTCCAATAATAACAACAATTATAATCATTTTTCTTAAATGATTCACTTCACTAAATACAACAGAACTGGGGGTTAGCATGATCGTTTTCACTCCAGAGTATGAGGATTCCTTGTAAACCATCATGTAATCCTTTCCTTTAGTCGAAAAATTTGTATAGTTTTTTACGGTCACTCCTTCCAATTCTTCCAAAAAGCTTGGCTCAATTATTTTATTTTCCTTGTTTGGATAAATTAATTGATTGTCGCTGTCTAAAATAAAAATATGACTGTTTGAGATTGTATTTCCGATAATTTCCTCGATAAGCTCCTGCTTCAAATCTACTTTTATAATTCCAAGTGGCTCATATGTTGAAGGGTCGCGAATAAGCCTGCCAACAGAAAATACGGATGTTTCTTTATTTAAATAGTAATTGGGTTGGTGAAGGGGTAGTAACACCCACTCTCCATCTGCCTTCTCAATCTTCTTAATCCATTCATTGTTTCTTTCAAAAACTTTTAGCATCACAGAATTCGAATCCAAATTACTAAAAATGGTCCCATCATTTGCTAAAATATGAATCCCCTTAATCTCATTTCGCATATGTATTAAACTTGAAATATACCTCCACATCGGGAGCCGTTCGGATGCAGGTGGAAATACAGTAGATGCACTTGGTTCTTGATGGACTTTTAAAATATCCAAAACCCGCTGGTCATATAGTGGTGAAAGTGAAATAATTTGCATCTCTTTTAAATACCGATTGATATTCTGATTAATTTGATCGGCCAGTTGAATCTGGTATTCCTCCGTCCTTTTTTGACTAGATTTCGCAAATTGATAATACGTGATACTCCCCAATATTAGAGCTGTTAAAAGAATTAAGAGTGAAAAAACAAGCATAAGTTTTACACGGTAAGGTAACGAAAGTAAATTGTTTTTAAGTCGTTGATAATGCGGAATCCCCATTGATTTCCCCTCATGTTTGAAGTGTTTTTTTATTTCATTCGACATTTACTGTTGAAATCCTTTGTATGCTTCAAAAGGAAAAAGAAACTACTGCTAATACATAACATTTTTGGACTGATCATTTGAAAAATACGGCTAACAAAGCTGCTTTTGATTGCTCGCATTTAAGATTAACCTCCCTATGGCCGTTAAGCAGCATTCTATGGTCATTATTTTGTTTTTATAGCCATTATTTTCATTTTATGGTCATTAGGTCCTGTTCTTCGGCCGTTAGCAAAAATAGAACCCGAATGTCCTCATTCGGGTCCTCAATTAAACTGGTATCTTCAACGTTTTGCCAATACTTAGTATGTCACTGTCGTTTTGATGTTGTCGACAGTGGTGTTATCGTCTGAACACCAATTTACTGTCACTATATCCAAAATACTGTCACTATCCGAGAAATACTGCCACTAATCTCGATTTGCTGCCACTATTTTAAAAATACTCTCACTAACGACAATTCAGCAAAACCCGAACGCCACCAAAGGCATTCGGGTCCCTACTTAAACCTGTATCTTCAACGTCTGTCCAATACTCAGTATGTCACTCGTTAAGTTATTCGCCGTTTTTATGTCGGCAACGGTGGTATTATACCGTTTGGCAATTCCATATAAGGTATCACCTGAAGCGACTGTATACACCACAACATTTGTAGGTACCTTTAATACCTGCCCGACATAGATCATGTCCGAGGTTAGGTTGTTTGCATTTTTAATAGCGGTCACGGATGTGCCATTTTTCGAAGCAATCTGCGACAGTGTGTCGCCCGCTACAACTGTATAGTTTACTGTATATGCCGGTGTAGTCGCGCCGCCCACGTTCCCAGGAGGAGGTGGAGCCGTTTGTGCAACTTCATCCGTCGGAATCCGCAATACCTGTCCGATATACAACGAGTCTGATGTTAGACCGTTTGTCTTCTTCAACGCACTAACCGTTGTATCGTTGCGGTTCGCGATTGCCCAGAGCGAATCACCGGCAACAACTGTGTATGTTTTATAATTCTGGACAGGTCCAGTATAGACTGGGGACACAACTGGCACAGTGTTAGGCAATGTTGTCGTGTAGCTGTTCCAGACGTCTTTGTTTTCCTGACCGAGGCTCCAGTTTCCAACGCCACGAATATTGTATTTACCGACAAGCTCAAGCTTTTTCTGAATCGATTCGTCATTTTCATACCAAATGGTGTAGGTTCCTGGAGAAAGTGCGGCCCCACTCACAAATGTCTGAGGGTCGCCCTCTTTAATTGTGATGATCGCTTTTGGGGTTTTGCTCACTTCATCAAACACAACGGTGCCGTTATAGCGATCAATCAAGGTCTGAACCTGACTATTTGAAATTCCGAAGCCACCATAGGTTTGTCCTTCAATCCAATAGCGACCAAAATGTGCAATTCCAAGGACAATCTTATCAGGCGCGACATCCTGCGCCAGGGCGTACTGAATTGATTTTTCAACCCACGAATAGCTTGCGACTGACCCAGGGTTGCCGCCCTGATAGCTCTCGTCGTACGCCATGATCATGAGATAATCTGCGTATTTCGCAAGATTTGTGTAGTCGTACGACCCATGCCAACCCGCATTCCAGCCATTTGGATTGGCTGCAACCGCGACTGACACTTCCTTCGTTGGCGGTATTTTTTCACGTAGCAGTCGAACAAATTCGGTATAGTTTGCGCGGTCCACATCGGACACATTTTCGATATCGACATTGACTCCATCGAGATTATAGCGCGCGATTGCATCAGCAATTTGCTGTGCAGCAAGCTCCTTGTTTGCAAGCATCGCCCGACCCACATCGCGGTTCCAATGGTTACTTAAAAATGGAACAACACGAATTCCTTGTCTGTGCATCGTCTCGATAAAATTCGGATCAACCTGGTAGGTGAGCTTCAGCGTTCCGTCCGGGTTTATATCAAAATAACTCGGTGCGACAATGTTCACGGCATGTCCCGTTGAATTCACCGTATTCACATATTCTTTTGTATTGCCAAAATACATATACCCAAGATTGACGACCTCGCTCGCAGTTATTGGCAGGCGTAGCGTTTGGTTAGGTTGAAGCACATCGCTCGTCAAATTGTTCAGCGACATTAGTGAATCGACCGTCGTGTTGTAGCGCTTTGCTACAGTATACAAGGTGTCTCCCTGGGCAACCGTATACGAATTCAGCGAAACATTTGTTACTCCGCTTTTATTTCCTGCTTCGTCTGTTTGCGTAACAGAGGCTGACGCAACATTAGAGGCTTGGTCGACATACACATCGACTGAATAATATCCATTCTCATCTGCATTTGCGATTCTTGTGACGAGCACATTTTTATCAGCATCTAAAAGGGAAACCTCAACCTTTGCATTCGCTTCCGCAGTCCCAATCACCGTATAAATGTACTGCAGGTTTTCATAGCGGAAGCCGTTCTTTGTTGCGGCTACATTTTCAACGACTGTGTCCTTTACAATTGTCAACGCTTCGACAATACTCTTGTTACCAGCACGGTCTGTTTGTCGCGCTTCAAAGGTCAATGGCCCATCCTTCAGCCCTGATAGATTGAAATTGGCACCGAACGCTCCGTTTACAACTTGTGCGGTTTGCCTCACTGTTGTCGCGCCATCACTAACAACCATCTCAACGGTCGCTCCTTCTTCCACGCTTGAGCCCGTAATTGTAAAATTCGACTGGTTCTCGAGATTCACATAAGCTGGCTGATTCGTCACCACCCCAGATGGTACCGTTGTATCTTTTTCAAGCGTAAAGGTTCTCGTTTCACCAACATTTCCGGCATTATCTGTTGCACGGAATGTGGCGGTCAGCTCGCCATCCTTCAACACACTCAGATCAAAAATTTCCTCTATCCTTCCGTCGTCATTCGTTTCAACCGTTTTCGTAACCACATTCGCACCATCCGAAATTTCGATCACAACTGTACTATGCGGTTCAACGACACCACGAATTGGGTAAACCAACACATTATCCGAAAAAATGGGCAGCGGCGTTTCCAGCTGAATATCGGATGGCCCCACTGTATCCTTGATCAAGGTCTTGGTTACTGCCGGACTCACATTTCCCGCTCGGTCGACCTGGGTTAATTCAAACGATAAATCCCCATCTGAAAAAGCAGTCAAATCAACAGGCAAGCGGTATTCACCATTTTCATTTGCGGTTACGGTCACAACCTGTTCCTGTCCATTTCCATTAAAAATGCGAATCCGTAAATCTGTGTTTGCCTCAGCTTTCCCGATTAGCTGGTAGTTCGCTTGATTTTTTCCGGTAATAAATTCGGTATTATGAAAAATCGGTGCTGTCGGCGCCTTTGTGTCTTTTTCAACCGTTACATTACTCACATTACTTGTAATGCCGGCTGCACTTGTTTGGAACGCTGAAATTGTCAGATTTGTATCCAACAAGGCGCTCACATCAATGGCGACATTGAACTCCCCATTTTCATTCGCTGTTGTCGATGTGATGATATCCGGATTCACCCCATCAGACACTGTGATATCAACGGTTGTGCCCGGCTGTGCCATTCCGAAAATATGATAGCTTGTCGCCGTCATACTGTTGATGATCTCCGTATTACTAATGACAGGTGGTGCTAGCGTTGTTTCCTTGATGAGTGTTGCCTGCTCAATTTCGCTTCGATTTCCGTACTCGTCAATTGCACTTGCTGTGATAAAAATTTCCCCGTCATTCAAGGTGCGAAGGTCAGCAGTTGTTTGGAACTCGCCGCTTTCGTTCGCAACAGCTTCCACCGTAATTTCAGGATTCACTCCATCCGATAACACCATTTGTACGGTCGAACCTGGGTCCGCCATTCCTAACAGCGTGTAGCTGTTGGCATTTTGTGTGGTGACCGTTTGCTTCGTGTCAAGGACAGGCTCACCCACAATAGAGTCCTTCGTTACGGTAACCTGTGCCGGTGCAGAGCTATTTTGAGCTTCATCTGTTGTGGTTGCGGTAATGGTGATCGTTCCGTCCTTCAAACTAGACAGGTCCAAAGCCGTCTGGAATTCGCCGTTTTCGTTCGTTGTAATTGTGGTTTCCACAGCCGGGTTAACACCATCTGTTGCGCGAATTGTAATTGTCGAATTTGGCTCAGCCGTTCCTGCGAACGTATAATTAGCTACATTTTTACCAGTAATGTCTTGTAATTCTTGAAAAATGGGCGCCTCAACTGTGGTATCCTTTTTCACTGTCAGCTTCGTCATGCCACTTTCGTTTCCAGTAGAATCAACGGCCTTCGTCGTTATCGAAATTGGACCGTCGCGCAATTTGCTGAGATTCACAAACGCACTAAATTCCCCTCTTTCATTCGTGAGAACTTCCGTCGTAATTGGTGCATTTACTCCATCAAAAAAGACAATTTGCACTCGCGATGCGGGCTCCGCCGTTCCTGTCACCGGATAGGAATGAGCCGACTCGCTATTGATAATCTGGGTATGAACCAAGGTTGGTGCATCCGTTTTTGTATCTTTTTTAATCGATTGGGTTGCTTCGGTGCTTTTATTTCCTGCTTCGTCTGTTGCTGTAGCTGTGATGGTGATGGAACCATCTTGTAATTCGGAAACATCAATTCCTGTTCTAAATGCACCATTTACATCCGCCTTTACTTGAACGGTTATTGGTGAAGTGACAGCATCAGTTACCGTAAGTGTCACCAAAGCATTGGCTTCAGTCGTACCAGAAACCGTGAGATTGGACTGGTTGGCTGTTGTAACCCCGAGAATCTGCACGAGAGCTGGTGCGGTTGGCGCAGTTGTGTCAGCAGGAACAGGTGGTGGCTCTTCGACGACTGGATCCGTGTCTGGGGTTTCTACTGGTTCCACCGGGATAGTCGGTGCAGCAGGAATCGTCAACACCTGACCAATTGATAAATTTGTCGTTGTTAAATTATTCGCAGCTTGGATGGCTCCAACAGATGTGCCAAACCGCTTGGAAATACTATATAATGTGTCGCCTGCAACAACTGTATATGTTGAAGTGACGGGTGTCGGAGGTGGAATTGTCGGTGTAACCACATCTGGCTTGGCTTCACTTCTCGGAACCTTAAGCACCTGCCCAATGCTCAGCACATCTGACGTCATTTGGTTGAGCGATTTTATCTGATCAACCGTTGTGCCCAATTTTATAGATATCTTATACAACGTATCACCCGCGACAACCGTATAAGTAGAAGTTTCCTGCACTGGTTTAGGCGTTGGTACAGGTGTTGTGACCGGCTGTTGCTGCGGAATCCGCAATTTTTGTCCAATCATCAGCATGTCTGATTTTAAATTGTTGGTTGTGCGAATCTCGCCAACTGTTGTGTTATAACGCTTCGAAATGTTATAGAGCGTGTCGCCTGATCTCACGGTATATGTAAAAAACGGCAATCTCAGTTGTTGACCAACAAACAGCATATTCGACGTAAGTCCATTAACTTTTTTAAGCGAATCTACCGACACATTGTAGCGCATAGCGATCGAGTATAGAGTGTCGCCCGCTTTTACGGTGTACAGATCATTGACTGTTTGAGTTTGACCACTGATGGTTTGCGCCCCGACGTTTGGGGCAGTTGCTCCAAAATAGAAGGTCGTAATCAGCATCGAACCCGCTAGCACCTTCGCGACCTTAATCGGTAGGTGCGGGAATCTTTCTTTTACGAGCTGGCGAATTTGTGTGTTCAGGTCCTTTTTTTCCTGTTGAAAATGTCCACCAAACTCCGATGCAAATTCTGTCATTTGAGACTCCACATAGACAATGAGTGTATACTCATTCTTATTTTTCACAAGCTTATATCCTTGAATTTCCAAACGGAACACCTCATTTCTCGTCTTAGTTTCTCAACTTCCTATTTATTCATTCCTTTTTTTAGATAAGATGGAGAGAGGAGGGATTTTTATGCTACATCATGTAGAAATATATGTGTCCAATTTAGAAAAGTCGAACGCATTTTGGGGTTGGTTTTTAAAGGAGCTGGGATACGAAAAATATCAGGAGTGGGATGCTGGAGTTAGCTGGAAATATGGTAAAACCTATCTTGTGTTTGTGCAGGTGGAGGAGCGGTTTGCGGATGTTCCATACCATCGCTGTCGGGTTGGGCTGAATCATTTGGCGTTTCATGCGCGGTCAAAAGGGCATGTGGACGAGGTGACAGAGATGCTGAAGGAGAAAGGAATTTCCATTCTGTATGCCGATCAAACACCCTATGCTGGAGGAGAAAACTATTACGCCGTCTATTTCGAGGATCCTGACCGGATTAAGGTGGAGCTGGTGGCACCATAAAAAAACACCTGACGAAGGTCCCGTCAGATGTTCAATCTATTACGATATACTTTTCTTCGTCTCATATGGTGGGTCGGCCTTCATGCTTTGTGGCAGCAATTGAATTGAGTCAATGACACTATCAAGCTTCGTTTCGATCCGGTGCAATAGATAGAATGTCACGACGACAGGAAAGCCAACCTCTTGAATAAAAGGCAGTAACTGCTCCACCAAGACTCCTCCTTCCTTTAAAATAGTAGAGCCAACTCCCTATAAGAGAGTTGGCCCAATCTCATTAAAATTCCACTGACTCAACATTGCGCTCGACAAGGCGTGCGCCTTTTTTCTCGATAATCGGACCACCAGATGTTAGGAACACATTTGTTGATATGATGAGATCCATCGCAGCGGAAACCGCCACTGCATCAACCGGTTCGATCGGATTTTCAATGGAAACTGTTGCAGTTTTTCCATCCTCATTGATAAATTGCATTTCTAGTGTTTTTGCCACTTTTTATTCCCCCTTTCCTTAAAATTGATTTCACTCTTACTTTCCGTCACCTGCTAATGAATAGCTGTTGTTGCGCTCTAAGCTAACAAGCTGTAGAGTTTGAAGTTTTTCAATTGCAACGGCTACTGAATATAAATCATTAGCTGTCACGACAGGATTGATATTGTTGTAGTTTTTGTTTTTGTAAGTCATCTTTCCTTTCTCATCAATCCCGTTTTCAAACACAAAGCGTAGCTGTGTACGTTGAATATCCTGTGTTGCTGCCATGTCCCTCACCTCCTTTACACCTATGTTATAGAGAGGTAAGAGGTAAAAAGGGGCATCGATTTTGAAAAAAGGCAAAAAAAATACCTCCAAAAAGGAGGTTCAACAAAATATATAAACAAAGGGGGGGAATACATTATTCATCTTTGCCTGATTTGGACTTTCTTATACGTAAAAAGAAAAAAATAGTTGGGACCACGGGGACGGTTCTCCTGGTTCCTCTATTAGCAAGTGTTTGCAAAGCATTTCCGATCAAAGGATGAGATGTGATAGAAGCTTCAACCAACCAAAAAATGCAATCCAAAGAGGTATACTCAATGTCGTTCCCCATACCATGCCAACCGCTAATTGATTCGTATTCTCTTCCATCACTTCGCCTCCTCATCTTGTCTTACTTATATTATAACGGAATTTGGATAACGCTTACATAAGAACTCCCCAACAAATTCTGCCAAATTGCATCAAAAAAAGGAGCGTTTATACCCTTGGGAGGTCGATTCAGAGTAAAAATGATAAATAGATTTGACATTTCATCATTAATTATTTCATAGTAATACTAGATTTTATTTGAGGGAGGTTTTTATTTGCAAAGTTTACTGATTTTCATAGTAATAATTATAATTGGAATAATATTATTTTTAACTATTAAAAAAAGAAAGCCGTGGAAATTCAGCATAGTGATATTAATATTAATCAGTGGAGTATTATTACTGATGGGCTTTCGCATTACTGCATCAAGTGCATTACCTTCGGGTTCGAAAGCTATCCAAAGCATAAATACAACTTATGGTAAAGCTATATTATATGAGGATACCAATGATAATACATTTGGATTAGCGAAAGTAGAACGAAACCTTGGGTTCATATATCATTACTCAGGCGGAACTTCCGACTATTTCATTGAAGGAAACGAACCCTTCCAAGCTGCTGGTTACGGAAATGACGAAGAAGATGGTTTTATAATAGGAGTTAGAACTAGTAATCCAAATATAAAGTACATAGTAGTTGGTAATCATCTTAAAAATTTTACACCCTCTGATACATACAGCTTTAATATGGAAACGGTTGAGAAATATCCCTCTAGTTATCATATCGAAGAGGTAGTTGCTAACCATGCTTTCTTTGTACTTGATGAGTATTCAGAAGCAACATGGACAATAAGAGCACTTGATAAGGATGGTAATTTAGTTGCAGATAAATTGTTTGGAACGGGTGAGGCTAGATATATTGATTGGTAGTAAAGAGTGTATCAGTTAAAGAATAAATCATTAAAATAAGGAATAAACGCAGAGGAGTAATAACCTCTGCGTTTTCTTATGCAAGTGGCTGTCAAAATACATGTGATTTAGCGGGTTATTTAGCTTGCTAATTTATATTTTCTACTAACAACCGAATACTTAGTTACACCCACAGCTCCCGTTTTGAAGTAGTAATCGCAGACGCACCAGCTTCGAGTGCCTTTCGCACATCCTCCTCTGTCCTAATAAGCCCACCTGCAAGCACGGGAATCTTCAATCTTTCTTTAACCTCTTGGATCATCCACGGCATTGCCCCAGGCAGCACCTCGATATAATCAGGTTTATTTTTTTCTATCAGCTTATAGCTTTTTTCAAGTGCATGCGTATCAATCAAGAACATCCGCTGAATCGCGAAAACACCCTTTTGCTTCGCTTTTTGAATCACACTTGATTTCGTAGAGATTAACCCGTACGGCTGAAATTCCTGACAAATAAATTCCGTCGCATACTCATCATTTTTAATCCCATGTACCATATCCACATGATAGATCATTTTTTTCCCGTGCTGCTGTGCCATTCTCTTAATATTTTTTAACTGAGCAATGTGAATTTCTGTAAAAATACCGATTTCATATTTACTTTCTAAAAAACACTCAAATTCCTTCATCGTCGTCGATGCAGGAAAAATTTGTTGGTCCACCTGTCTCCCCTCCATCTCTTATAAGTAGTATACACTTTTGGTTGCAGGCAAAAAAAGACCCTGCTCGCACATGAGCAGGGCAAAAAGAGAAAAAAGTCTACAGGTAAAAATATATAGTCAAATGTAGAAAATCTACATTAACTAACAATAGTTTGATTGGTGATAGTCCAATCAAGTATTTTACTATAATTATATAGTACCAATGTATTAGAAAAAAGTATATTGGGAAAATCCGTGTAAATTTATAGCGATTATTGGTGTTTTTTTGAGGCAACTTTCCTAAAATGGGCTTTTTTTAGCCATTTTTGTCTAAATTTGTCCGAAATAATTTAATTTTTTTCTACACGAATCAACATTTTTATCACCCAGGACATGCTATCATTCCATTAATGGATTCCGAAAATTGGAAAAATATCATAGAAATCTTTTTTTCGATTGGGAGAGGAGTGCTAAACGTGCCGTATTATTCGTTTAAAGAAATTTGGACACCACTAAAGATTGTGCGAATTCATTTTTATAAAAGACTTGAAGATCGGATTTATTTTGTGAGACTCGGAAAAGGACCTCGTCGTCCGTTTTTAACTCGATTAAGTAAATTTAGCGCTAGGGCTTAGGCTCTAGCCTATTTTTTTTGAACAGAGTGTCAGGCCGTTGTCTCAAACCAAACATTAAAATCGAATCTTGTACTAGGACAACTTTCCGAGCGCATATCCATGATAGTAAACAAGCTTAAGGGGGCTTTTATTTACATATGAGACGACGACGCGGCTTACCCATTCAGCTGATTCTGGTATCAGCTGGGGTCATCCTTATATTTATTCTTATTCTTTCATTGTTTCGCTCATCACCGGAGGAGGAAGCGAAGGAGCTGGTCCAATCCTTTTATAAATACGAGCAAGACGCGGATTTCGGAAGTTCGTGGGAATTATTCCATCCCCTATTGCAGGAGCGGTTTAAAAAAGCCGACTACATCCAGCAGCGCAACCATGTATTTGTCGGCCATTTCGGGACCGATACGTTCAAATACACTGTGGAGGACGTAGAAAAACTCAAATCCTGGCAGATGACGAAGAACACCCCCATCTTTCACGACGTCTACAAAGTGCCCATCACTCAAACCTACAAAAGCACATACGGCACCTTCACTATCCACCAAGATGTCTTCGTCGTTCAAGAATCTGGTGACTGGACGATCTTGTGGTCTTATCAATAGTTGGAAGAGCTGGCCCTCGATTGTGGTGTGGGCCGCTGATTTCGCGGCAAGAATGTGGGTAAAATATATTCTCCCTGGAGTACTTGTTTTGGTACCGCAGTTTGAGCAAAGGATTTCACTCTAAAAACCAGTCGCTTAGCTGAGATTTACGTCTGGGTCCTAATATTTGCGTCAAAATATGAAGATTTGCGTCTGGGTACTGATATTTGCGCCAAAATATGAAGTTTTGCGTCTGAATACCGATATTTGCGGCAAGATAGGAAGATTTGCGTCCAAGCTCGGATATTTGCGTCAAAATATGAAGTTTTGCGTCTGAGTACTGATATTTGAGTCAAAATATGAAGATTTGCGTCTGGGTACCGATATTTGCCTCATAAAATTTTCCATACCAAAAACATCCAGAGAAGGGACAATCATAAAGCTTCAGCTATTTCAAAAGCCTTCCGTTCAACCCGGAAGGCTAACTTTTTGCGTGGGACCACAGGAACCGTCCCCCTGGTCCCCGTGACCCACACTACTTCATTTCAATTGCCTTCTTCACCGCCGCATATGCGTCTACGTAGCCTGCGCCGACTTCCCACTCCTCGTAGCCTGGCATTGACATCGCAGTTTCTTGGATAATCTGCTTAATATCGTCCGGTGTTAACTGTGGATTCGCTTCAAGTAAAAGTGCAACAATTCCTGCGACATGTGGTGTTGCCATCGATGTGCCACTCATTATCGTGTAGAACGGAACATGTAATGGATTCAAGGTTTGCAAGTCCTGTAAAGCCGCTAAAGATGAAATTGGTGCAATTGCCCTTGTTGACACGATATCCACGCCTGGTGCCGTAATGGTTGGAGCGTCCTTCCATGTCCACTCCTTGCCATCCAATGTAAAAGTACCGCCAACTCCTTTTGTACCTCGGGATGAGAATTCCGCCAGTTTTACGCTACTGTCACCTGCTGCTACTGAAATCACCCACGGTGCCTTTGCATAAGGATTATGAGTGTTATCACTCGGCCCTTCATTTCCTGCTGCAAAAAGAACCGTAATCCCAGCATCGTACGCTTTTTTACTTGCAATATTAATTGGATCACTCGGGTCAAAATCCCCTGATGATCCCCAAGAATTTGTGATCACACGGATATTGTATTTATCCTTATTTTTAAGCGCATAATCAAAACCACTAATACCATCAAGAACGAACAGCGCTGCACCGGAACCATATCCAATTAAATCTGCGCCTGGTGCCACACCTTCATATTTACCGTCTGACATCGCACCTGTTCCTCCGACCGTTCCCGCCACATGTGTACCGTGCCCGGAGTTCGTATCCGTATTCGGCACATTTTCAAGGTAGGTAATCGGCAGAAGTCCTGGTACCACATTTGCCAAATTCACAGATCCAAGCACGTTTTGCACAAGATTTTCACCAAAAGTATGGTCACCATGTGTCCCGTCAACACCGCTATCATTGATGACAACCCCAACTCCCTTACCCGTTAAAGGCAGGTTACCATTTGTGAGCCTGATTTGCTCATCCGCCCTCACTCGGTCCACACCAGTAATATCCGTCGATGTTTCATTGAAATATTCTAGCCTTCTATTAAAATATATCGAGCGGACCTCATTACTTTGTGCGAGTTTTTCAATTTGTGACTTCGTTGCAACAATTCCGGTAATCGGCAGATTTTCCATCGAAACGCCAACCTTGATTCCGAGCAATTTTAAAAGATTCAATTGATGCTCTTTTGGCGCACCTTCACCACGGAACGTCACGATCACCTGCAAGGAACTGACCTTGTCCCGCACAGCTTCTAAGGCAGGATCAATGACCGCTGAACCCGTCTCAGCTGCTGAAACAGTCTTCTTTTCTTGTAAAAATGTCGGGATAACTAGTAAAAGTGCAAATATAACTACAACAAGTTTTCTCATCTTATTCCCCTTTCTTTTCAGATTTGTAACTTCTGTAATCCTATTATCGCGCCCCAGCTCGATCATTCCTATTCCGCAAAAGTCGTAAAACCTTTCTCAAAAGCAGTATTTCTTGTTATACAAAAGACATATCGATGTAATCTTTCACTTATTTTTTTAATAAAGTTACAGTTTACTAAAATGAGCACAAAAAAAACAACTGCCTCCACACTGGATAACAGTTGTTGACTTCGTTATTAAAAAAGCACAGATTGCTTGGGGATGGAACCTCTGAACCCAAAAATGCAAACTTCTGGGTAAAGGGACCTGTCACCCGACCCAACATGACCTAAGGAACCACTAGAACCGTCCCCTCTGGTCCCCAACATGACCCAAGGAACCGCAAGAACCGTCCCCCTGGTCCCCTCCCACCTACATCGGAACTAGTTTGTTTTGTACGGCGTAGATGACGACTTGGGAGCGGCTTTTGACGTCGAATTTTTTGAAGATTTTGCTGACGTGAATTTTTACGGTTTTGTCGCTGATGAAGAGGCGCTCGGCGATTTCTTTGTTACTCAATCCTTCCACCAGGCATTGAAGGACTTCCGTTTCCCGCTCCGTTAGTGCGTTGTCCCTCGGTTGCTCCTGGTTTTGCTGATGGAAATTAAGGAGTTTTTTCGTCATCGATGGATGAATCACAGACTCACCGCGTGCAACTGTGCGAATGGCTTCGACCACCTGTTCAGATGGAGCATCCTTTAGCAAATAACCGTCGGCACCCTCACGAATCGCAGCCATGAAATACTCATCATGGTTGTGCATCGTCAGCACCAATATTTTAATCGATGGGTATTCTTTCTTTATTATGCCCGTCACTTCAACGCCATTTTTCTGGGGCATATTGATGTCCATTAAAATCACATCGGGCTCACACTCCGGCACCTTCTCAAGGGCATCATCCCCTGATACTGCCTCGCCGACAACACGAATATCATCCTCCAGCTCTAAAATATTCCTAAGTCCGTCACGTAACACAGCATGATCATCCACCAGCATAAGCTTGATCAATAGTACTACCTCCTTCAAGTCCCATTTTTGGAACAGTTAATGTAATATCAGTACCAAGGCCTTCTTTTGTGTCAATTTGAAGAGTCGCATTAATTTTTTCTGCAGCGTCATTCATGTTCAAAATTCCAAAATGAGGATTGTTCTGTGCCTTGACCATCGCCTGAAATAATGAAAAACCTACACCATTATCCTTTATTTTTAAAATTATATGCTCCTTCTGATAGCTTAACAGAACTTCTATTTTTGTGGCCTGTGCATGTTTAATTGTGTTTTGCAGGCTCTCTTGAAAAATATCAAATAGTTCCTTTTCGACCATTGGACTGAGCGGAACCTCCTGGCCTCTTATATCAAATGAAAATTTAATATCGTACTCATCTTTTACAATTTCAATTCGTTTTTCAATCGCAGTGGAAAGTCCAACCCGCTCCGTTGGATAAGGACGTAGCTCGTATATCGATTCGCGCACTTCCCGTAAACTAAGCCTTAATTTATCCATGCTTTCCCGTATGAGCTTTCTCGTTTCATCGGGATGACGATCGAATTTTCGCTCTGCCGTCTCAAGCTTCATGACCGCACCGGCCAAGGTTTGAGCAACCCCATCATGAATTCCTCTAGCAATTCGGTTGCGCTCTTCAAGAACAATTCGCTTTTCCTTTTCTTCAATTAAAATTCTTGAATTCACTGCAATCGCTAGCTGGTTTGCAAGTGTAGCGATGGAATGGATTTCGTCATCCTCAAAGCTTCGCGACCGACTTTTTGCAACAACGAGCATCCCAATCGTTTCATCCTCTACCACCATCGGTGAATACACAAAGGCCTTCATATCCTTTTTAAAAAACTCATCAATCGGGCCTAGCTTTTTCACTCTGTCCTGATAGACAATTGGTTCTTTTTTTCCATCAAAACGAGCTAGCGCTTCACCTGTCAGTTCGTCTTTCGGTATCACACGCCCATCGTAGTATAATATCTTCCACACATCGTTTTCCTTGACCCACATCATAATTGCCTGCACATCAACGATTTGAGAAAATGTGTTCTTAAATGTCTCAATCCACTCTGTTGAATGGATTTTCTTGTTAACTCTAGTTGTGATTTCAAAAAGTGCATTTAGGCGCTTTTTTTCATTTCTTAAAGTTGATATGACCGAGTACAATAACGAAACCGCCACCAATGGCGAGAAGAAAAAGAACAGCGAGAATTCGTCGATTTTTCGATTGCCAAGATAAAAAATCATCGCTCCATAGAGCAAGGAAATCACTACATTCCCTAATTCAGTCAGCGTTTTGGTTTTAAATAAATAGAATGTATAGGGTTGCGGACGAATTAACAACACTATATCCACAATTAGATTATTTATGATAAAAAACAGGGTAAGAAAAAGAATATATGTACTAAAACCTGATATAAAATTACTCGTGGATGATTGAACTTGCACCACATTCGTATGTGATAATATATACTCCGCTAAAAATAAACTTACAGCCAACTGAGCTGGGTTAAACAGGATTATCCTCAAGGGACGTTGATGGAGGATGTTAATCGCTAGCGCAATCCCCGCATAGATGATGATTGAATACGAAATCCCAAAAAGCTCATACATGACAAAGATAAACGGGAACGTGATTGACGTTGAACCTCTCAATAGCGGAATTGGGTAATACTCCGTTATCGCTAAAAATGCTGTAAGCAATAAAAGGATGGTAATTTTGGGTGTTGGTTCAAGATGAAAAAACGCATTCACCACAGCAGCACATCCTAGTACTGAAATGAAAATCATATAGAATTTCGCATAATTCTCCCTCTTCTGAGAGGATACCTCTGGTAGCTTCACACCGCTCCCCCTTATCATAACATTCAGTTAATTAACCTTATTATTATCATAATATATATACCATAAAAAAAGCACAATCCAAGACCTTCGAAAACGGATTCAATCTTAATAAATTCATATAAACCCAACAAAAACCCAGACTAGTCGAATGGCTTAAAAACCACTGACCAATGCTGGGTAACCACAAACACCGGCGAATGTTTGTGTTGATAATTATGTCAAATAAATAGGAAAATTTCTATGACCCAAATTTATTATTTCTATACTACAAAAGCAGTACAGCCTGTCCTTGACATGCAAAAAACTGTCCCCTTATTGGTAGACAGCTTCTAACAGACGCCTGTACCACCCGAAATAGTGTCGAATCATGGCATTAGACTATAGAATTATGTTGTCGGGTACCCTTTTATATCGTTTGCTAAGTCTTGAATAAATTTCTTCATATCGATTTCTGTGCTTCTTTCTCCCTTCATGTAAGCACGAATTAATGCTCTTCTTACTCTATTCTCATCAATAGAAATAACCTTATCTGATGATTTACGATCCAATATATGTTCACTCCTAGTTGAAAAGTGCTTTAATATAAAGATTGCCTGGTGAAGGATGGAGACGCCTCCACCAGGCACAAGAGAATTCTGGAAAGTACCATTTTGGTACTTTGGGAGAAAATGATAGCTTGGGGAGGTTGGATGGAGAAACCAGCTCCGCCAAGTAATTACTATACATGTACGCCAGTAGCCTCTGTTTTGCGACTGTCTTATGGAAAAATTTATAAAATTGATGTAAACATCACACACTTTCCAATCCCAAAATCCCAATTGATACGATTTTGCGGTATAATAAAAAGATATGAATTTTGTGGGGAGTGAGACCACTTTGCTTCAAAACGATATTCAAAAGGATGCAGTAATGCATTTTTCCGAAAAGCTTCGCGGTATGATTACATTCGAAAATGAAGAAGACCGCACTCTAATCAAAAAAGGACTAAACCTCTACCGGCAGGGGAGTGTTTATAATGTGCAGTTCAACGGAAAAGCACTTGGGGGCCGTGTGCAGGACGTCACCTCTGTTGATGTCACACTTGATCTTGATTTTTTAGAAATGTCTAGCTGTACATGCCCATCTCCTTCCTTTTGCCGGCACCGGATGGCGTTGTTTTTCTATATGTACGCAAGTGTTGACCGAGTGGGGTCCCTGCTCGAACAGTGGAAGGCCGGCAACAAACCCAAGCCTACCTTAGCATCCATTCCCATTAAAAATGGAAACGTCCTACAGCGTGTGGAATATAAGGAGAATTCACTTGAGAGCTGGCTAACTCTTTTCAACAGTGAATTTAAGCGGTTTGAATCAGGTCACCGCGAAAAGAACGTATATACTTTCGCGACCTTGTATCATTCCCTGTTTCAAACCTTAAAAAGGAAAGCGCCTCGTTCTGAGGAGCTCAAACGTTTGTATCTGATCCATGCGGCTCTTTTTTGCATTCAAAAAACGGTCGAGTTTCTCGGCCAAATTGAAGTGCGAAATTACCAGGTGGATACGTATATTAAGCCTTATTTTCATAATTTTACAGATGTTGTACTCGATAACTCGCTTGAGATGCGGAAGGTGTCTCTCCCATTTTCACTTGACGAGCTGCTTGAGGAAAGCCTCGAGCTTGTCCGCAAAACGCTACTTATTGAAACCATGTTCCAATATGAACGCATGCAAATGTACCGTTTGCTTTGGGCAACCTTTTTTAATCGAAAAAAATGGCTTGAAATCGAAGAAAACGCATTGGACACCGAAACCTTAGTGCATCAGATAGCCTATGCCCATATTCGCTTTCTACAAAAGGACGATACAACTGCAATCGAAACGATGAAAAAGCTTGGGCATTCGGCGACACCGTACAGCTTCTGGTGGATTTCCTATCTGTCTGAAGCAAAAAATTGGGACCGGGTTCGCCCGTGGATTGACCATGCATTAGAAGGAATCCACGACTATATTTTTGGCATTCAAAGCTATGAAGGCCGCCGTCACATGACAAGGCTGTTTTTACAAAACATTATGACATACGCTGATGAACGCGATTCAGCCGCTTATATAAAGGCGCTAAAACAGCTGCTTCCGTATAGCTATGTTGAATACAACGACTTTTTGCTTGATAACGACCAATACCGGAAATGGGTCGAACTGCAAATCATGGTCGGCTATAATATCGATGAAATGGACCGCTATATTATAAAAGAAATCGAAACCCTCGATCGTGCAGCTTTGCTTCCTCTTTATCACCAAGCCATCACGAAGGCAATTGAGGGCAAAAATCGACCAAGCTATAAAAAGGCGGTTAAATATTTGCGCAAGGTCCGCACGCATTACAAAAAATTAAAACAAGAAGACCGTTGGGATGACTATATTACAAAGCTTGCCACTGTGAATAAACGATTACGTGCCTTCCAGCAAGAGCTGCTCCGGGCTTCCATGATTTCAGAGTAAAGGGGTGAAACGATGATACTTTTAGTCCATACAGAATGGGTTTCGGAAACAGGATGTTATGTTTGGTGTACAACGGAAGATGGCTACGAACTTGAAATAAACGAATGGAAGCAACATCTCTTTGTCTGGCATGAAGCCTCCTTTTACGGGACCTTTCTTGAAGAGACAGATCATGCAGTCCTTCTTTCCCCCTGGCAAGCGTTAACCTTTTTCGCCGAATTGCCCGTCAATTCACATATCCAAATCGAACTAAGCGAGAATGTCGAACATTATCACTCCATTTCGCAAGCCTTGCTGCCGCATATTAAGGATGGCGAATTTATGCCCGATTTTGACTATTGGCGCGAGAATGAACGTTTTGGCTGGAAACCGGTTAACACTGAGCTAACCGGATTTGCAACAGAGTGGTTTTCTGAAGCCATCACCGAATGGATTCAATCGGATTCAACGCTGTCCGACGCCTGGGAAGAGATCGCCCATACCTTCCCTCTTGTAAAAAGTACCGCCGGCGCTGAGTCAGTCGTAGATGAAAACAATTGGCTTGAACGAATCGGTTGGAAGGAAGATCACACACCATTTGATGTGATGTTGCAAATCGAAGAACCCGAGGTGGATAATGGGGCTTGGACTCTTCACACTGTGCTTCGCAAGAAAGAAAAACCTCATACATTGTATACCGCTATGCCAAAAGAATGGACAGAGTTTGCAGGCAAAGTTGAGAGCGACCAAGCCATGTGGTGTAAGCTCGTACCATGGCTTCGTGATGGAGACGGCATTGTTCACGAGTTAACCGAGCGCCAGGCGTGGGACTTTTTAACAGAAGCAAGCTCAAGGTTGATTGAAGCCGGAGTCGGAATCCTTTTACCAGCCTGGTGGCAAGCCATCAAGGATGCGCAACTCGCTATCAAAGCAAAGGTTAAAACCTCTACTGGTGGTGGCCGTCAATCCTTCGTAGGCTTGCAGTCTATCATCAATTTTGACTGGCGTTTTTCAACAAATGGTGTTGAGCTTTCTGAAGAAGAATTTTTGTCGCTTGTGAATGAACAAAGGCGTTTAATCAACATTCGCGGTAAATGGATCAAGCTTGACCCTGCGTTTATTAAACAGGTTCAGTCGATCCTAGCGCGCGCAAACAAAGAGGGACTGCATGTCCGCGATGTCCTTGAGCAGGAGCTACTCTCGCTTTCGGAAAAAGCGGAACGTGAGGAACAAGAAGCGGCAAGCGCATTTGCTGGCGTTCAAATCGAACTGAACCGCCACCTGTCGCATATGATTACACAGCTAACCGACATCAAGGAGATTCCACAAGCCGCCATTCCTAATACATTTAAAGGCGAGCTCCGTCCTTACCAACAGCAAGGTGTCGACTGGCTCTTATTTTTAAGACGATTCGGATTTGGGGCTTGTCTTGCCGATGATATGGGACTCGGAAAAACGATCCAAATGATTGCGTACTTTTTAGCGGTCAAAGAAAGTAGTGCTAAGCCAGCGCTCATCATTTGCCCAACATCAGTTCTAGGAAATTGGCAAAAGGAGCTTGAAAAATTCGGGCCTGATTTACGTGTCCACCTTCATTACGGATCCAATCGTTTGAAGGGCGAAGAATTTGCTGAAGGAGTGAGTGCGGCGGACATTGTCCTTACCTCCTATGGGTTGTCTCATTTGGACGAAGAAGAAATTTCCGCTTTTGACTGGGGTACGATCTGTTTAGATGAGGCGCAAAACATTAAAAACGCGCAAACGAAGCAGTCACGCACGATTCGCAAGCTAAAAAGCGACCATAATATCGCATTGACCGGAACACCTATGGAAAACCGCTTAACTGAGCTATGGTCGATTTTTGACTTCATCAATCGTGGCTATTTAGACAGCCTAGGTGGTTTCCAAAAACGATATGTGTCCCCCATTGAAAAGGAACATGATAAGGAAACGATCGCCCAGCTGCAGCGCCTGATTAAGCCATTTTTACTAAGACGTACGAAAAATGACGAGGCCGTTGCGCTAAACCTACCGGATAAGCTCGAGCAGAAGGAATATTGTCCGCTGACGGTTGAGCAAGCTTCGATTTACGAGCAGCTTGTGAAGGATACCCTGGATCAAGTCGAACAACTTGCGGGTATGCAGCGTAAAGGGCTGATTTTAAAAATGCTTGGGCAGTTGAAACAGGTTTGTGACCATCCTGCACTATATTTGAAAGAGCAGAATCCTGTGAATGTGGATGATCGCTCCGTGAAAATGGAGAAGCTGCTTGAGTTGGTGGATCACGTTCGTGACCAGGACGAAAGCTGTTTGATTTTCACTCAGTATATTCAAATGGGCGAAATGATTCAGGATGTGCTTCAAAAACGCTTTAATGAACCTGTACAATTCTTGAACGGTAGTGTTGCGAAGGCCCAACGCGACAAAATGATTGAAGGCTTCCAAGATCGAGAGTTCAATATTCTAATCCTGTCACTAAAAGCAGGGGGAACCGGATTGAACTTAACGGAAGCGAATCACGTCATCCATTATGACCGTTGGTGGAACCCAGCTGTCGAAAACCAAGCAACCGACCGTGCCTACCGCATCGGCCAAAAGCGCTTCGTCCACGTGCACAAGCTAATCGCCACAGGCACACTCGAAGAAAAAATCGATGAAATGCTCGAGAAAAAGCAATCGCTGAACGACGAAATCATCACCAGCGAAAACTGGATCACCGAACTCTCCACTAGCGAACTGAAGGAGCTACTTGGGGTGTTTTAATGGGGTAAGTCAGGGGGCCTCTTTCCCCGCCCTCTACCAAAAATGTAGGGCCAGTAGCATATCGGGGGATAAAATTTTGGTGCATGATATACCGAAAACCAAAGGAGCTGATTCATTTGGCAGAAAAAACATCCAAACCAAAGAAAAGGGCAAAGAAATTTGTGCCAAGTGAAAAGCACAAAGACAAAACCGAACCTTGGCAAAAGTTCTACCACCTGGTCGAAGAAAAACTGAAGAAATAAAGTAAGGGTGGTGACTGTTGTCACCACCCTAGTTTGTGTAAATAGCCTTTAAGATACAAATAAACGTACATAGACGCATATTCTCGCATTTTGACGCAAATATCCACACACTGACGCATATCCTCACATTTTGACGCAAATATCCACGCACTGACGCAAATCTTTATATTTCGACGCAAATATCTCAGAACAGACGCATACCTTCATTTTAAGATGCAAATATAGCCTAATGAAGAAGCATTTCCCCAATCAAACTGCCTTCAAATCCCTCTCATATTGCTTATATATGACATATCTCTGCATTCCTCGTGTCTTTTCAAACGCTTTTTGGATTTCAGCGACATACTCGGCTTGATTACCTTCCTTTTTAGCAATCCCAGCTGCCAAGGCGTGCTTCATCCACTCGCTATTGATTTGTCCACTAAGCTCCGTCGCCTCATTCACCTGGCCCTCTTCAATCGCAATAATTGCTTGGTAATAGTATCTATATTGTGGAGGCTGAATCTCCTCGATATCTTTTTTTGCTCGTCCAATATCATCCTCATACAAAGCGAATAAGGTTTTAAATATCGCTTGTCTTGCTGGCTGCTTATACTTTTGAAGCAATGCCTCCGTTGCTTCCTTCACATCCTGATCAATCCGATTGCCCATCCCATAGTAAAGCTTAAACAACGGGTTTTTCCTTCGCTTTTCAAGATAGGACTCTATCTTTTTCACATTCTTCTCCCAATAGATCGGATAAACAAATAAGTAGGTTGATAGACCAACTATGACAATCATGCTTATGATCATACTGAACGGTTGACCTACATCCAAAAATCCCAACAAAACTCCTAACAGAATCGCTACCCCAAACAAAACTATGTATCTCATCTTTTAATACCCCCGAAAATTGTTATGTTTGGATAATTATACCCTATTAGAAACCCATTAAAAAAGACCAATCATGTTAATTTACACATGATTGGCCATTATTTACACCATTACCTCATTATTCTCAAATACTTCCTTTAGCAAGCGCCGACCTCTAAAAAGCTTATTCTTTACAAACGAAATATCCTTCCTCAATAAATGGCTAATTTCGTTATACGAATAATCATGAAAATAATAAAGAGATAATGCCTGTTTGTAATCCTTCGGCAAAGAATCGACATGTTCGTACAGCATTTCTCGATCAAATTTCTCAACGATTTCTTTTTCGACCGTTTCATAGTTTGTATACTGTAAATCTTCAATATCATCCATTAATACTGTGGCTTTCACAACCTTGCTGCGAAGATAATCAATGCATTGATTGCGAGTAATTTTGTACAACCATGCCTTTATCTTAGAGGGATCCCTGAAAGAATTGAATTTCAAAAAAATCTTCAAAAATACTTCCTGCATAATGTCATCCACAACGACCCAATCTCGTACATATCGAAAGGCCGCATACCGTAACTCAGGTTCATATTCACTTATTATTTGTTCGATTTGATGTTCCTTCATTTTTCTCACCCTACTATCTGGGTCACGGAACCTGTCCCCATGACCCAGATCCATTACCCGGCATTATTTATTTCGTGAAAGTATATTCTGTAATCGTTTTGATCTGTTTTTTGATTTTTCACCTTTATCTTGCCTTCGTATAATGTTTCCCCTGTATTTACGTCTCCAATTAAAAGTGTGTGTCCGTCATCAGTATTACTAATGATATAGATTTTTCCATCTTGTATTTTTACAAAAGGCACAGTCTCAGCATCCTTTGATTGGTCGACTGCAAAGGTTTGTTTCTTCTCCCATTTCGCAGCTTCAATATCATATTGAATGATCTCTACTTCATTTTCGGACTGAACAGGAACATAAGCAACGGAATTAAATACCGATGCATTTCTAATGTCCCCTTCAAAGTCTTCAGGCAGTTCGCTTTTAACCATCTTATTCTTTTCAATGTCGTATACCATGAAATCATCAGCTAGGACCGTCGGACCACCCTCACCTTGTTCATGTTCAAAAGCCTCTGCTTTAAATAACAGATATTTTTGTGGTTCATTCGAATAATAGTCATTGAATATGTTAAAGCCATACCAGCCATTCTCAACCGCTGGAATGGAGAAAACGACTTCTTCATTTGTTATTTTCTTGCTATTCAAGTCAATCGTGTAGACAATCAAATCCTCTCCGCTATCCGGACCAGAACCCCTTGCGATTACCTTCAAATCACTATCTACTATCTGAATACTCGCAATATCTACCCAGTTTAATTTTCTGTTTTTTGGTAAATTAATTTTCATTGGAGTAGACTCATCTGATTTTTTATCTAAAATGTCAATATCAAAATAGGCCTTACCATAAGCAACATTAACACCTCTGCCCTCAATACTGACATAGACGAGTACATGTTCATCCTCATAAAAGTATGATGGGAAAAAACTTTTCCCCCTCATAAATTGTTTATAATTCTCAACTAATTGAAGTGTAGGAGCTTCCGCATAAAGGCCAGTCAATTGTTGAACAACGGGTCGATTGCTTAAATTTGTTGTTTCCTTTTCGGAAATTTTTAAGGGTTGATGAATGTCTCCAATAACATAATCAGCAGTAAGAACTACGTTTTCTACTAGACTTTCATTGCCACTTACTTTTTCAAATTCAACTTGTATATTCCCAGACGCTAAACTTGATTGTATATAAAAAGTTCCAAGCACGATGACTGTAACGAGACAGATCGTGAGGATTTTCCAATATCGTTTCATTCATGCTACCTCCTATCAAACCCTTATTTTCTTATTTAAAAGATAATTGCTAGTCCAAATGGCAGCAGCCCAAGCAAGCAACCCTGCTCCAACCACCAAATAAAACAGTTCATTTGGATATAAATAGTTTCTTAAAATGTATTCATCCACCAATATCGGTGCCAAAAGGAGTAAGAAAGAAACTGCACAATAAAGAATTCCAAAGAAAATCCCTTTTAATCGGTAGGAGCGTTCAAACAAAATAGCCGTAAAAACAACACACACCGCTGCGATTCCACTGCCATAGTAAAGGATAAAATCCATAAATGATTTAGGAAATAATAGTTGTAAATAATTGATATTCGTAATTTCTCCCACTGTGAAATCCGTACGAAACTCCCCTGGAACCATCCACTGTAACACTCGACTTTCAACAGGTATTAATACTAATTGCACGGCAATGAGACCTAAAACAAATAATAAAATGGTCGTAGCCTTCGCCAAATACACATTCAACCGTGCCGTTGGTAACACAAGTAAACGATAACTGAATGTGTTTTTCCCAAGCCAATCACGGTACCAAATAAAAAATACATAAATAAGTAAGGTGGCACCACTAAGCATAATTGGCCCCATAAACCAAAGGGTCTGAGCAAAATCGATCATCGAGATTTTTCCATATTGTGAAATAAAGTCACTCTTTGAGAGCATTTCTTCAAAAATCGCTTCATCTGCCCGATTTAAATATCTTTTTGACGTAAAAATAATGCCAATTACCTGAAAAAATACTGTAATCCCAACCAAAACAAGATAGAGCTTTAAAAAACGTGAAAACTCGAAATTCACTAGTTTCAAATAACGATTCATCCCTTATACACCTCTCTCATCACATCGATCACCGATTTCCCTTCATTCTCTCTGACTTCTTCGGTATCGAACTCTTTTAACACAACACCATCATCTAGTAAAACGACTTTATCAATTAAATGTTCAATATCATTGATTTCATGCGTTGTAATGATGACACCGCGGTCCTCAATTAAATGACTTGTAAATACGTCTGCGATTTGTTCACGGCTAAAAATATCAATCCCCGAAAAAGGCTCATCCATTAATACAAAATCGACATCCAATGCTAATCCAAGGATCAGGTTTACTTTTGCTGTATTTCCTTTTGAGAGCTCAGAAATTCGATCCGTTTCTTTTAATCTGAAAAATTCAAGCAGCTCATCTGCACGTTTTTGATTCCAGCTGTCATAAAAATCTGCCATAAATGTGAAAGCCTCTTTTATTTTCATTTGAGGCAGCATCGTAATCGTGTCAGGGATAAACGTGATTTTTTCATAGCTACCTTTATGAATTTTTTCTCCATTAATAAGAATTTGTCCATCATCAATCGGAGTTAAGTTCATAATTGCTTTCATAATCGTTGTTTTTCCAACACCGTTAATCCCAATTAAACACGTAATTTTTCCTTTTTCAGCAGTAAATGAAGCCCCTTTAAGTACCGTCTTCCTGCCAAACTTCTTTGTTACATTCTTTACTTCAATCACCCAAATCCCCCCTATTCCTTTTCGTACTCTTTTTCAACTAGATTCAAGACATCTTCTAAAGGCACGTTAATGGACCGAACCGATTGAATAAATGTAGAAACTGCATCCAATATCAATTCCTCGCGAACCATTTTCAACACCTCTTCATCCTTCGTAATACGACTTGGTAAATTTCCTTCCGTAAAAATCAACCCTTGTTCCTCCATTTCTTTATACGCACGCTGCGCCGTATTCGGATTAATCTTCAACCGATTTGCCAATTCCCTTCTTGATGGAATCTCTTGCCCTGGTTCAAAAAAACCTTTCGCAATTTGCTCCTTAAAATACTGAGTGACTTGCACGTACACAGGATCTCGATTGTTAAACTTTATATCCATAGACCCAACTCCTAAAATTTCATCTCCCTGTATCAAGGGGTTCATACACCACTTATAAAAAAACTGTATTAAGCAGACCATACAGTTGCGATAAAAAAATACGCCGTGTATCAATTGGTTAATACACTGTGTATTATATGATTAATACACAACCCTGTCAACATTAAAAAAATATTGTTGACAATACAGAACTAGTGTTCTATATTATAAATAAGAAAAAGCCAACCATGTTGTGACCATGATTGGCAAATAAACTGAGGAATTACCGGAGTATCCATCTATCTCTCGAGGATCCATTTTTGAAAAGGCGACTGGGGCTTCTTGTTGCGAGGTACATGGCTAGTGGGCTAATACAATTTTTCAAATTCCGAATTTCTTTTTCAAAGATTTCATCTCATAGCTACTTCCCTTCTAAAATACGATTGATTTGTAAAAGTCGTTCATTATAGGTTCGATCAATCTGATCCATTCGATCGCCAATTTGACCTTGTAACGTTTCCAAATGTAACGCTATTCCCATTGCTAGCTTATTTAGCTTGTCATTGATGGTCTTCATTTCATCATTATTCATACGCATTTCCTCCTAAGTTCATAAACCTTAATTTTCAACGAGTTCCCTTGGCTTTCCACTTAAAAATTTCACAGAGTCAGCTAACACTTCAGTCACATAAACCCTTTTTCCCTCATTGTTTTGATAGTTACGTGTTTGGATTCGTCCTGTTACACCTAGAATGGATCCCTTTTTACAATAGTTTGCCGTATTCTCAGCTGTCTTTTGCCAAAGCGTACAGTTCACAAAATCAGTGTTAATTTCACCACCTGCGGTTTTAAAATTTCGGCTAACTGCAAGCGTCACATGAGCTATGGCTTTTCCTTCCTGGGTGTACCGTAAATCTGGATCCCGGGTCAGTCTTCCTACCAAAATCACTTGATTAATCATGTATTTTACCTCCTTGGTTAAATCTAACAAAGCTATCATACTTCACGATTCGACATAGGTAAAATTAGGAAAATTTGATTATCAAATGGATTTTTCTTATAAAAATGGAAATTCTCTGCGTTATTTTCAATTTTCTGATCGAAGGTTTACCAAAACCATCAATTATCTAAATTTCTACAAGTTTTTTCACGTTGGATAATTCGGGTTCTTTTCCTCTTCTATTTCATATAATAAACAGGTGAATATGCTATAATTTAACTATCTTTATAGTACGAACGGAATATAAGGGGGTCAGGGAATTGAAAACGTTTAGATTGGTGTCACTAATGGTTCTTCACCAGAATGAGCAGCCAAGCCGCATTGAGGAAATACCATTGATTGACGGATTGATCATCAATCAAGAGGATGGGGAAAATAGTTGGATTGTGGAAGCATTTATTGAAAAATCGTATAAATCTATTTTCGAAAAAGCCAAACAAGACAAAGCAAAGCTAAATCTCCAAGTTACGATTACAAAAAAATCAAATGATCCTGCCTCTTTAACGGGTGAAGTTAAGATCATCAAAGTAATGGAAAATAGCGTAAGCGTCCTCCTGGAAGGAAATTTAGTCCCAGGTAAACTCAACATTGCCGAGATTGTACTGACTGACCTTATCCAACAAGGCCTACAAGGTGAAGGCCTACTTGCTGAATTCAAACACCGCCTTCAAGAAAAGAAAAAACCAATACAAAGTTAAAGAGAACGTAACACAAAAAAGCAGGACAATCCTAGCTGGCTCTGTTTTCGAGTACAAAAAATTAAATATCACTTTAATTAGCAGTTGAATTCGCATTTGAATTGTACTGCTTTTTTTGTTGATATAATGGGATTTTTAGCGTAATTACAAGTAAGTTACACCCTAATTCGCACCTCTTTTAGTTAATTACAGAAGATTGTGTATCTATGCTAATCCATATGTTAAAAAAGTACCAATTGTTTTAGCGATTTTCTTTTTTATTATATTGGGTTGGTGGATGTTCCTGCTAAAATTAAGAAAGATGTTCTCCAACTACTATGAAAGAACGTAATTAACTTTCATTTTCTGTGGTGAAGCTCTGCTTCATGGCTGGCTAACGGAGCAGTTGAATATATGAATGGGTGCTAGAGTATAAGAATTGAGCTGTAAAGAAGCAGCTTTTTTTCTTGTTCAACTAAAGAAATTTAGTTGATGATTAGAAATGGGCTAACTCTATGAAACCTAAAGTTCAATGCAGGATTAATACCCTTTTATATTGAATCTTTTATTGAGCTAAAGGATCAGGTTGTTTAAAATATGAATTTAGTAAAATTGAGGTGAGTATGATAAAGACAAAAATTGGTTGGACGATAGCTTTAATGACACTTTTGATAGGAGTTGGCGTTGGTTACTATTTCATAACATTATCGCTTTATGAGCCATCAGAAGAATTATATGGATTTCCAATTCCTAAAAATGCTGAATTAGTTAATAAAAGTAACCAAACGGAAAGCTATGATTGGTTAAGGGCATCTGAAGAAAATGGAATACCATTTGGATATGAATTAGTTCTAGCGAAAAACGATTGGATCAAGGGAGAAAGAGTAGGTTCTTCTGTATTATACACAAAGGGAAAACACACAATAGATTTGATTTCTACTAGCAAAAGATTAGACATTATAAAAGTTAAGTAAGTTTCAAAAGAAAAGTCTTTTTTGAACAAAACCAACTATTTGAAGTTAATATTTTGCATTATATGGTGCGATTCTTCAAGAAGGAATGTGAAAAATTGTACTTAAGCTTTAGTTGAATAAAAAATACACAAAAAAACACCGTTAATTTAGGTGTTTTTTTGTATGAGATATAACTTGCTATTTTCCCATCAATTTTCTGGTTTGTACTTTAAAACTGAACCCGTTAGGACAATACCCGCCTTTTCTATTGAAAAAGGCTTATTTACCTCCACCAGTTCCACCTGCGCCTGCTCCTTCAGCGCCACCTGTTCCACTTGGATTTACTTTATTGTTGTTATCATTACGGTTATTATTGTCATTGTTGAGATCAAGATCTCTGTCACGATTTTCATCTTCAACGACGTCTTGGTCACCTCTGTTCATCCCGTTATTGTTAGGAACAGCTTCTTCCTCTGGAGTCACATTATTGTCCAAGTTATTATCTAGGTCGTTATCCACGTCATTATTGAAACCCTCACCCGGTGTTTCAAGTCCATTATTCTCTGGTGGTGGATTTTGGTCGTCCGTGTTACAGCCTGTTATTAAAAACACGGCAAGGAGTGACCCCATTAGCTTTAAGAACCATTTGTTGTTCATTGATATTCTCCTTTCTGATTTCGTCTAAGTATAGTTTGACCTACTTGGTCTTCGCATAGCTTTCCCCGAAGTTTAAATATGTATCAAAAAAATTACAAATTTCGTCAAAAAAGAATAAAAAAAACCAGATGGGCTCATTCCATCCGGTTTTTCAAAACTAAACTTATTCTGTTTTATCTCCTAATGCAAACATGATTTCTGTTTCGCAAACAAGCTCGCCGTCCACTGTTGCAATGCCTTTTCCTTTACCGATAGACCCGCGAAGACGAGTGATTTCCACTTCTAGACGAAGTTGGTCACCAGGGACTACCTGCTTTTTAAAACGGCAGTTGTCAATTCCCGCAAAGAACGCAAGTCTGCCTTTGTTTTCTTCTTTTTTAAGCATCGCTACTGCACCAACCTGCGCTAATGCTTCTACAATTAATACACCAGGCATAACTGGGTAGCCAGGGAAATGTCCGTTGAAAAACTCTTCGTTTGCCGTAACATTTTTAATACCAAGTGCACGTTTTCCCTCTTCCAATTCAAGAATCCGATCGACTAATAAAAACGGATAACGATGTGGAATAATTTCCTTTATTTCATTGATATCGTACATAATTTACAATTTCCTCCTCTATGTATCTAATCAAATGCGCCTTGGCGTATTTGCACCCAGATTTTTTAGGCCCACACGA
>NZ_JBALOQ010000005.1:32448-50865 GCF_036962705.1 Bacillus sp. JJ1562 | reverse complement strand
GACATCAGGAAGTGGCGTTTCTAGTCTTTGATCCTAAATTCGAAAATGTTCCTTTGAAGATCTGAGGCATCCGCCGGAGACTCTAACTTTATTCAGTAAAAGTTAAAGACTTCTACTGAATAAAGTTAGCTTATAATGCCTATTATAATACAAGTATTAAGTAAAGTTGTAAACCTCATCGGCGAAGCGTTTATTATCATAAAAAAAGAAGGCGTATGCCCTCTTTATTTTTCTGCATCTTTATTGACAAGGTCTACAATATGCTGCCATGTTTCCTTTTTCAAGGCATCACTCGGATTTCCATCTCCAATGACTCCGTAACCTACAACCACACCAACCATGATGCTAGCTGCAAAAAGAACAACGACAAGCAAAAGTCGTATCCAAATCGGAATTAAGCGAATTCGAAGTTTTCCTTCCCGCTTCTTTTTCGGCTCTTTTCCCGTATTCTTTTCTTCGTCACGCGCTTTTCGAAATTCTTCGCGTGATTTTACTTGTGTATTGTTAAGTTCACTTGTCACTGAGATTACCCCTTATCTTTAGGTTGTTGCCCGAGTTACGCCGATTGTCTGCTTTATTTTATAGTATCTGCGTAGTTCAATTATCGTATTCCATTCACAAGTCCCATCATCTGGTCTGAGATAGAGATTGACTTTGCATTAAATTGATATGAGCGTTGGGTCAATAACAGATCCGACATTTCAGTTGTCAAATCAACGTTTGATTGTTCAAGTGCTCCTTGTTGCATACTCACTTGTTCACGCAAAGCACCTTGAAGAGATACGAGAACGTCATCTGCTACGATTCCAAGCTCAGCTAAGTCAGGTAACGCAAATTGATTTTGTCCCACTGCTTGAAGAAGCTGTGGCTTATTTATCTGCACAACTGATAGACTAAATGTTTGTGGCGCACCTGCCTCAGGAACAACTGTTAATTCCCCATTTGTTGATATTTTTATTTCTTTAAAATTGTCTACAAACACAATTGGCTCTCCGTCTTGGTCTAAAACAGGATGACCACCACTTGTCACGAGGGAAACGCGATTTGTTCCATCAGCTGCAGGAGACAAATAAAGTGCACCTTCCCTTGTAAAACGAGGGACTTGGATGCCGTTTTCATCCACCAACACCTGTAAAAACTGATTTTCCTTCGTAAACGCAATATCAAGCTCGCGATCTGTTGATTTAATTGCACCTTGGGTCATCATCATATTCGTAGACCCGAGTCGTGCACCAACTCCTACTCGAATTCCATTAGGGGTTACGCGACCTTCCTCTTGCGCGTTAACGGGTTGATTATTGAATTGTTGGGATAAAAGCTCACTAAAGTTAACCTGGCGCTTTTTATAGCCGGTCGTATCGATATTTGCTAGATTATGTCCAATTGTATCAAGCTGTTTTTGCAACTGACTCATCGTATTTGTTGCTGTGATCATCGAGCGCATTTAGAGCCCTCCCTTGCTTTTCCTCAATGTCTAGTTTCAGGCGCCATCGGCTCGAGGTCATAAGCCAATCGCTTCGGAAGGTAAAATGCACCTTCTGTCAGCGCTCGTCTTATGCTTGTCGCCTAATGCCACGCGCCTTGCACTTTTCTTATAATCTTCCAATCTCGTTAACCGCTTTGTCCATACTCTTATCATATGCCTGAAGCACTTTTTGGTTGGCTTCGAATGTACGGTATGCAGTCATCATTTCTGTCATCGCCTGACTCACATCCACATTTGAACCTTCAAGGAATCCTTGTTTTAACGTATAAGTCACTCCAGGATTTGCTGCCGCATTTGGAAGCACTATACCATCATTTGTCCGGAACAGGCCAGTTCCTTCTTTAATCAGGTTCAATGGATTTTCTGAAAAAGCAATGCCCAGACGCGACCCGGTTTGACCGTTAATTAATAGGCTACCATCGGCTGACAAGTCAAACTGATCATTTTCAAGTGCAATCCGATTTCCATTTTCATCGAGCACATAAAAGCCTTCGTTTGTTGTTAAATATCCAGCTGGGTCAACTGTAAAGTTCCCGTTTCTTGTATATCGTACATCACCGTTTGCATTTTGTACGGTAAAAAACAAGGAACCTGGTTTATTTGTTTCCGTATTGATTGGCAGGTTTCCATTCACCAACGCCACATCTGTAGCAAGCCCTGTTTCGCGGATATCTCCTTGCTTGAACAACGGAATCATTTCCTGCATGTACACACCTGTATTAAGACCACCGATCCCGCTCGATGTCCGAAGATTGCCACCATTTTTAGCAGGGCTTTGCACACCTTCAAGACGTTGCATAAGCATTTCTGGAAATGCACGTAAAGAACCTTGGTCCACTTTGTAGCCTGGTGTATTGGCATTTGCAATATTGTTCGTTAGCATTTCAGTACGACGCTGCTGAGCAAGCATTCCAGCTGCTGCAGAATAAAATCCACGTAACATGAGCTCACCTCCTAATTCCATATCCGAACATTAGTCTACTTTTTATTATAGTGGGAAATCCCTATTTCTTCATCTGTAAAATATAGCCACGCCAAATTTTTTATATAGAGGAAAGGACCTGCCAATCTTGGTGAGGTCCTTTCCCTAACATTAATATAGTTTACACTAATTTTCTGCGTGGTAGCTTGTCCAAGTTTTCAAGCATAATGCCTGTACCGATTGCCACACACTCCATTGGGTTTTCAGCAATTAATACAGGAACACGTAATTCTTCTGCTAAAAGCTGATCTATTCCGTGAAGCAATGCTCCACCACCCGTTAAAATGACGCCACGATCAATGATATCCGCAGAAAGCTCAGGCGGAGTTCTTTCAAGAACGCTTTTCGCAGCTTGTACAATTGCAGAAACTGGTTCACGTAGGGCTTTTTCGATTTCATCAGATTTGATCGTCAGTGTGCGAGGTAAACCTGTTACCATGTCACGTCCACGAATGTCAATTTCTTCATTACGTGAATTTTGGAAAACAGTCGCTACCTGAATCTTAATGTTTTCAGCCGTTCTTTCCCCGATTAACAGCTTGTACTCGCGCTTGATATAGCTTAGAATTTCCGCATCAAATGTGTCCCCAGCCATTTTTATAGAAGAGGCGGTGACGATATCGCCCATTGATAATACTGCAACATCTGTAGTACCACCGCCAATATCTACGACCATGTTTCCACTTGGTTGGAAGATGTCCATTCCTGCTCCAATCGCAGCAACCTTTGGTTCTTCCTCAAGATAGATTTTCTTTCCACCGCTTTTTTCTGCAGCTTCCTTAATTGCTTTTTGCTCAACAGAAGTAATGTTTGTTGGGCAGCAAATTAGAATTCTTGGTTTTGAAAGAAAGCCTTTTACATTTAACTTATTGATAAAATGCTTCAGCATCGCTTCAGTAACATCAAAATCTGCTATAACGCCGTCTCTTAATGGGCGAATCGCGACAATATTTCCAGGTGTACGACCCACCATACGTCTTGCTTCCTCACCAACAGCTAAAACCTTACCAGTGTTTTTATCTAATGCCACAACAGATGGCTCGTTCAATACAATTCCTTTACCTTTTACGTGTATAAGTACGTTCGCAGTTCCTAGATCGATTCCGATATCTCTAGCTAACATTTGAGTAACTTTCCTCCTTGCATTTAAACACAAATGCACATTATTTTCCTAATTATATATTCTATCACAATTTAACATTTTAAATAGTTATTTTGTAAAATTTTTGTAGGAAAATGTCGTAAATGCTAGGAAGAAAGCCCCAATCATGTTATTTCACAGGTTCTTCTTGTAATTCTTCTTCTTTTTTATACTTAAGCTTTGTCGCTTCTCCACCCCGTAAATGCCTTATCGATTTATGGTAATCCAGGATTTCTTTTACTTCGTTTGCTAGTTCGGGATTGATTTCAGGTAGCCTTTCGGTTAAATCTTTATGGACAGTACTTTTGGAAACTCCAAATTCTTTCGCAATTACGCGAACTGTTTTTCTTGTCTCCACGATATACTTTCCAATCTTGATAGTTCGTTCTTTGATGTAATCGTGCACACTACTCGCCCTCCCTATGTGGATGTGAGAAGTGTGAAATGAGAAACGTTCTTGCTTCAACGAAGAAGTCGTTTAGTTTGGATAATATTCGTATATGAATTGCTGGATCTTTGAAGACGGTTTACGCCCCCTCACCTCAAACACTCTCTTTGTTAGGTTTGTAACATTTTATTAGCTTGGTTGAGGGATTATGCTAAAAAGTCAAGAGGGACAAGGCTTTTATCAAAATATTTTTAAAAAATGCTTGTTTTTTCAGCATGGACAAGCCATTTTGATCCTTGGACAACCAGTGTTCCTCAAAAAATCCTGCTTTGATTTTCGGTCGTTCTGGGTTCGTTTCCCTAAATCTTCAAAAAGTAGTAGGAGTTAAGTGAAATCGAGAGGCTTTTGTAAATGAAAAAAGATAGTAAATCCGTTAAATTACGGTCAGCGCATTTCGACCTAATCATTCGTTATTCCCGTCAATTCGAATATTTCCTGAGAAATTTGTCGTTTTGGGTTAACAAATGCAGCTGCCTTCATATCCTTTTTGCACTCCATATTCTCTACTAATCTATCGACTAGCTGAAATGTGCCACCCAAAATAATGCCATATTCCAAGGATTAAATTTGCAAACAATGATGAAAGGGGAGTAAGATTTCTTTTTGAAAATCTAACTGCTTGACACGATTTGGTTTTTGGTTATTTCAGGAAAAAGATAATACAAACGACCTATTTTGAAGTATTTTTTTAATCTTTACAAAAATGCCCAAACCATAAACCCTTTTAATGATTGTCCTTTTAGAAAAATCCTCCCTACAACAACACAGCCCCATACACAAGCGAACCGATAATGACATACGCGGGGTGGACCTTCCATTTTTCTAGCAGCAAAAAACTTAGCACTACTAAAATAATTGTATGCATCAACCCGGCATCTTCATACGACTCCTCAAAAAAGCGATATGCCATTGCGCCCAAAAGAACAGCGATTGTCGGACGAATATAGTTTGTCATTCGCTTTACTTTCGGAGAGTGCTTAAATTTTTTCAATATACTAAGCAAGCCAAGCATCAATATCAAGGAAGGGGCAACCGTTGCAAAAGTGGCAACCGCCGCACCCAAAATCCCTGCTTGCTGAAATCCGATATACCCAGCCATTTTTGTGGCAATTGGACCTGGCAACGCGTTCCCAATCGCAATCATTTCACTAAACTCATGGACAGAAAGCCATTGATAGCGATGAACAACTTCATTTTCAACAAGTGGAATTGACGCAGGGCCGCCACCATAGCCAAGAATTCCTGGAATGAAAAAGGCAATAAAAAGCTGCATATAGATCATGATAGTTTCTCCTCCTGCTTGTCCTTTTTCAATAAGGCAAGCACCAGTAAGACGCCTACCAAAATGCCTGGATGTACACCAATTAGATCTAAAACCAGGACACTAACCACTCCAAGCATAATTGCTTTTGTCCAACCCAGCCCTTTTTTAGCATTTATGAAGAATTCCCAAGTTAGTTGAGCTAGCATAACCCCAACCACAGCCAGCACTGCCTTTGTCATTCCCTGTACCCATGCTAGATTTTTAAAAGAGGTCAATGAGGTGAGCAATACAATCATTAATACGATTGTCGGGATTGTGATTGCCAACACGGCATTGATCATCCCAATCCAACCGCCGACGCGATAGCCGATATAGCCTGCCATTTTTGTCGCGATCGGCCCGGGCAGTGTGTTTCCAAGTGCGAGGATATCACCAAAGTCGTCGTCACTCAGCCATTTGTAGCGATCAACTGCTTCATTATGGATTAGCGGAATTGATGAAGGGCCGCCCCCATATCCAAGTAAGCCCACTTTGAAAAATGCATAAAAAATATGAAATTGCTTCATTTTATTAGTCCTTTCATAATTGAAAAAGAGGAAGCCCAAATCAGGCTTCCTCTTAGTGTTTTTCAAATATTGGTCTTGTATTCAAATGGTTTGTTGGCTAATGGCCATAAACTTCGATTATTAGCTATATCTTTTGATTATTGACCATAAATTTCAATTATCAGCTATATTTTTTATTTATTGGCCATATCCTGTTTGTTGAACCGTATCCCACAACTTTACTCTCCAAGTACCTCAATCATGGCGCGGATTGATGCTGTTAGATCCGCTAACGACCAGCTCGGAATTCCATTTTTCTGAAGTGCAAGCTCATGTGAGGCTGGAATATGAATAAATCCCGCACGCATCGGGAGATTCTCCCGTTCAACTTTATGCAATACCGAGTACATGACATTGTTGCAAAGATACGTCCCTGCAGTGTTTGAAATCGCAGCTGGGTATCCTTTCGCAACCGACGCATCGACAAATGCCCGAATCGGCAATGTAGAAAAATAACCCGCTGAACCGTCTTCTTCGATCGGTACATCCCGCAATTTCACACCACTGTTATCAGCCGCCCCATCACGACAGTTGATTGCTATCCGCTCGGGTGTGACTTTATTTCTACCTGCTGAAAGCCCTAACGAAATCACGACATCCGGCTTGACCTCATTGACATGTTCGATACATTGTTTAGCTGATTCTGCAAAATCAACCGGCAGTACCTTTCCGACAATCTCATATCCACCGATTGTTTGCCCCTCCAACCTCTTCACGATTTCCTCAGTTGGATTGATTGGATTATCTAAAAATGGAACAAATCCTGTTAGTAATAGTTTTTTCATTCTCCACACCCCATTATGCTAGAAAAAATGCGCCGTAGCCTAATGCCCCAATGATGACATAGGCTGGGTGAACCTTCAGCTTTTCCATTAGAACAAAGCTTACCACAATGATAATGATTGTTTGCCATATGCCCGCATCTGCATACGATGTTGTGAAAAAGCTAATTGTCAATGTACCTAGTAATACCGCAATTGCCGGGCGAACATAGCTTGACATGCGTTTTACCTTTGGGGAATCCTTATGTTTGTATAAAAAGCCTAGTAAGACAATCATCAAAATAAGAGAAGGTGCCACAGTAGCAAAGACTGCAATAATGGAACCTGGTATTCCCCCTACTTCATACCCAATATAGCCCGCCATTTTTGTAGCGATTGGGCCAGGCAAGGAATTTCCGAGAGCAAGCACCTCACTGAATTCAGAAACCGTTAACCAGCCGTAGCGTCCAACTACCTCATTTTCAACAAGAGGAATGGATGACGGTCCACCACCATACCCAACAATCCCTGGTATAAAAAAGGCTAAGAAAATTTGCCAATAAATCACATGCCAACACCCTTTTCTATTCTGTGATCAGCTTGTTTCGCTTTGTCTCTCTTGACAATCGCAGCGACAAGCAGCACCCCAATGATGATGCCTGGGTGTATTCCAACAAACTCAATTAACACAAAACTCACAACGATGATTCCCGCTGCAACTTTCCATCCTAAAGATTCCTTTGACTTTTTCAAAAAGTCCCATGTTAATGTCGCCATCATGACACAAACTACAGGAATTACCGCCTTTACCATCCCGTGAACCCAAGGCTGATCCTTTATAGATGATAAAAAGGTTAATAAAAGAATCATGAGTACAATTGTAGGAAGAATAGATGACAGCAGTGCAGTCAACATTCCTAGAATTCCTGCTACGCGGTAGCCGATGTAGCCCGCCATTTTTGTATTAATCGGCCCTGGTAACGTGTTCCCTAGTGCGAGTACATCTGAAAATTCGTCATCGGTCATCCATTTGTACGTTTCAACGACCTCTTTATGAACGAGAGGTATGGAGGAAGGACCGCCTCCATACCCCAAAATCCCCGATCGAAAAAAGGCGATAAATAAATTAAGGTATTTCATACTATCATCTCATTTCCGTTTTGTTTACCATGATGCAATACTACCGTCCGTTCTCGCTTCCGTACCACCTGCAAGAACACCAGTCTTCGGGTCTCTCCAAATGATTTGACCGCGACCAAAGCTGCCGCCATCAAGAGCAATCTGAATTTGGTGACCACGTCTAGCAAGCGCCTGAGCAACATGTGCTGGGAAATTTGGTTCAACCAACACCTTTTTATCTTCAATCCATTGCCATCTCGGTGAGTCAAGTGCCGCCTGCGGGTTCAAATGGAAATCAATCGTGTTCATAATCACTTGCGTGTGGCCTTGTGGCTGCATGTATCCACCCATGACACCAAACGGGCCAACTGCTTCGCCGTCCTTTGTTAAAAATCCTGGAATAATCGTGTGGTACGTCTTTTTACCCGGCTCTAATGCATTTTCATGCGTTGGGTCTAATGAAAAATCATGGCCGCGGTTTTGCAGGGAAATTCCTGTCCCCGGAATCACAATTCCTGAACCAAAGCCCATGTAGTTACTCTGAATATAGGAAATCATGTTTCCTTCAGAGTCAGCTGCTGCTAAATACACGGTTCCTCCACGTGGTGGTGTTCCTGGTTCTGGCGTTAGTGCTTCTTCTCCAATCAAGCTTCGTCTTTCAGCCGCAAACTCTTCTGATAAAAGCTGTGCTGCCGTCACCGACATTTTTTCAGGATCGGTTACATATTTTTTTCCATCCGAAAATGCTAGTTTCATAGCTTCAATTTGTTTATGGTAGGTTTCAACTGATTCTTTTTCCTTGATGTCAAAGCCATTCAAGATGCCCAGCGCCATTAATGCGACAATACCCTGACCGTTTGGTGGAATCTCCCATACATCATAGCCGCGGTAATTGACTGAAATCGGCTGAACCCATTCAGGTTTATAGTCTGCTAGATCCTCTTTTGAAAGAAAGCCACCGTGTTCCTTGAAAAAGGCATCGATTTTATCGGCTAGCTCACCTCTGTAAAAGCTTTCTGCATTTGTTTCCGCTATGGAACGTAACGTATTCGCGTGACCCTCGGAGCTCCAAACCTCACCAATTTCAGGAGTGCGTCCCTGTGGAGCAAATGTGTCAAACCAGCCTTTGTATTCTGGCGTTGTAAAAGTTTCTTTAAATCTTTTATAGGCACCCTTCCAGTATTTTGCTAGAACAGGTGATAATGGGTAGCCTTCCTCCGCATACTTGATTGCCGGCTTTAAAACTTCTGATAATGGAAGTTTTCCGAAACGTCGGGACAGCTCTGCCCACGCGGAAGGAACACCCGGTACGGTAACTGGAAGTAAGCCAAATGTCGGCATTTCTTCGTGACCTCTTGCTTTTACGGCATCAATTGAAATGCTTTTTGGTGCCGGACCGCTCGCGTTTAGACCATGCAGCTCACCCTTCACCCATACAAGCGCGAAGGCATCCCCACCGATTCCATTTGAGGTAGGTTCAACAACGGTTAAGGTTGCTGCCGTTGCGATTGCCGCATCAATGGCATTTCCGCCTTTTTTCAGAATGTCCAACCCTGCTTGTGCCGCTAATGGCTGCGACGTAGCGACCATCCCATTTTTCGCAAAAGTCGCCATTCGTTGTGAAGCATACGGGTAATTCAAGTAATCCAAGTTCATTTTCAAAATCCCCCTTCTATGTACCCCATAATTTACAATTGTTAGTTATTTTTCAAAAATTGATTAACAAACGGAATTTTTTGTTTATAATTATGATTATAATTGAAATTTCAAATATATTCTATAATTTTAATAAAATAAGTAAAAACGCAGGTAGATGAAGCTTACAGCTATTAACATATCGTAAGCATGTCCAATTGCTTGGATGTATGTTGTCGAAAAAAAATTGAATTGTGGGGATGTCTATGAAGATCGATGAAACGGATAAAAAAATTCTCGAACTGTTAACGATAAATGGGAGAATGTCCTACGTGGATATTGGAAAAGAGCTTGGTCTTTCAAGGGTATCGATTCGTGAGCGCGTCAACCAACTCATGGACAATGGCGTGATTGAAAAGTTTTCCGTTGTGATTAATTCTGAAAAAGTAGGAAAAGGAGTGTCCGCCTTTTTTGAAGTAGACTGTGAACCGGCTTCACTTGTAAGAGTGGCAGAGACGCTCGCAAATAATCCGAGTGTTGCAAGCTGCTACCAGATGACAGGACCGAGTACCTTGCACATGCACGTTCTTGTCGAGGACTTTGTAAAGCTTGAAAATTTTATTAATGAAGAGCTTTATAGTTTAGACGGGATTACGAGGGTGGAAAGTCATATATTGTTGAGACGATTTAAAAGTCGTACAGGTCTTAAATTGTAATGGTTGGATACTGGCCTGTTCATAAGGTAAGAGTCTTATTGAATTAAAGCTGTTTTGTTGAGGAATAATAAAATGAAAGTAATAAAAAAAATATAAAGCGAGGAGTCTTATGAAAAAGGTTACAATGTTTTTCCTATGTCTTCTTATAATAATTCTTCCATCACAAGTTTTTGCTCAAAGTAAAGTACCTATCTTAGTCTATCATTCGATTGATGAATTTAAAGGGCTGGGTTCTAAGGAGTTATATGTAACACCGGAGAATTTCGAGAAACAAATGATTTATCTAAGAGACCATGGCTTCACATTATTAACTTTTGATCGATGGGAAGAAATTAATAAAGTGGACAAACCCATTTTCATCACCTTTGATGATGGGTACAAAGACAATCTGAATGCTTTTGGTATCTTCCAAAAACTGCAGAGCGAACGTTTTAAACCAACTGGTACCACTTTTGTTATTTCTGACTTTATCGATCGCTCCAACCGATTATCGAAATCAGATATAAAAATGATGGCTGATTCGGGGATCATCTCAATACAGTCTCATACTGCTACACATCCTGATTTGATGAAAATAAAAAATATTGAATATGAACTAAAAGGCTCTAAAGATAAAATTCAAAAAATAACAGGCAAACCAGTTATTGCTCTTGCGTATCCATACGGAATTTTTAATAACAAGGTTGTAGCAGAAACAAAGAAACACTATTTGTTCGGACTTACGACAACGCCTGAACTGTTTTCTGAAAAGGGCATAAAAGACGAACTCTATCTTTTGCCACGGATCTATATCAAGTATTCAACTACTCTTGATGACTTTGCAAAGATTGTTGAAGGAGGATGAAGGATTCGTAAATTAACAAGGCAAGACCAATCGGTCCTGCCTTGTTTCATAGTTAAATGGTGTCAAGTCGAATGGGCCCGACACCATTTTTATCATTATTCGTATAGGAAGTTTGTTCCTGCTAGGTCTGTTTGACCTTTATATGTTGCATAAACATATACGTTGTAATAATAACCTTTTGGTAATTTAAAACCGTCAGAAAGTGTTCCATTCCAATCAAAATATTGATATCCTGCAGGAACGTTTTCATAGAGGGCAATGTCACCTAAGTATCCTAGTGGCTGACCATCAGCATTTGATAGGTAAACAAAGAAATCTGCTTCCTCTGCCCCTCCAGGGAAGAAGCCTCCAACCTGAGTTAAGTTACCATTGTCATCCAACGAAACAAATGCTGCTTCAGCACGAGGATAATCAGGTTCTTTCACAAATAGGATTGTCGGCACGTCAAATGTTTGCTTTCCATCACTAATTTTAATCGTACCCTCGTAATATCCTGACTCAAGCTTTCCTGCGTCCACTTGAACATTCAGATTTACTTTTTGTGATTGGCCAGCATTCACTTTTAAGTTGTTGCTTGTCATCACCTTAATGCCTGCTGGGTTTCCATCAAATGTAACATCAAAGCTATATGTTTTTCTTTCTTTTGAAAGATTTTTCAGTGTAAAATGCTGCTTCTCAACCTGCTTTCCTTTGTCCTTATAGAACACACCAAATGAATGGCTTCCAGGGGTTGCAAGTGTATTTGTGTTAATTGCTTCTAGTGGACGGATACTTCCAGCACCTTGTGTATTGTGCGGGTATATCTTTCCAGTCGAATCTTTTAACTCGGCTGCAGTATTCATTAATGCTGCTTTTACATCATCTACATTCCAATCAGGATGAGCTTGTAAAAGTAATGCCGCAGCACCTGCAACATGTGGAGATGCCATACTTGTCCCTTGGTATGCAGCATATCCATGTGGATTTGCAGGGTCATGAGTTGGAACCGTACTCGTGATATTTACACCAGGTGCAGACACATCTGGCTTAACCATCCATGTTCCTGTTACAGGTCCACGGGATGAGAAGTCAGCCATTGTTTCGTCTACTGAGCGCGCGAATGTAATATTGAAACTTACTTTATTGTTTCCTTTTTCAAGCTCTGCTAAAAGCTTGTTACCATCTGCTTGCGTTGTTTTAATAGTTGGTACAGCCATGCCCGCAACATCAGGAGTTTCTCCTGCTACGTTGTTATAAATAATCGCACCAACTGCACCAGCTGCTTTTGCTGCAGATGCCTTATCAACAAATGCGATACCAGCACCACGGCTAATTAACGCGATTTTACCATTTAGATCTTTTCCTTCAAACTCTGCTGGTGAGCCAAATCCAACATGTACAAACTCAAATTCCTTCCCATTTAAAGCTAGTAACTCGGCATCACTTGGGAATCCTTGCACCTTTGCCGAAGGATATTCAACACCTTCAGTCGTTGAAATTGATGCATTATACATGTTAAACGGAAGCTGTGTAGCCCCTACAGAAATGGCATCACGAGATGTACCTGGCGAACCTACTGTCCAATTATTTGGACCAGCGTTACCATTTGAAGTAACAGCTACTACTCCTTCTGCCATTGCCCAATCAAGTGCGATACTTGTTGCATAATCAGGATCGTTTAATGAGTTACCTAATGAAAGGTTCATGATATCAGCACCATCTTGAACAGCCTTCTCGATACCAGCGATAACGTTTTCAGTTGTACCACTACCACCAGGACCTAGTACACGATATGCCAATAGTTTTGCATCTGGTGCTACACCTTTTATTTGTCCGTTTGCAGCAACTGTACCTGATACGTGGGTACCATGTGCAGTTTCTTCACCACGAGGGTCTGCTTTCGGTGTTTCCTGTGGATCATTATCATTGTCTACAAAGTCATACCCTTTGTAATCACCAAATGCGTGCTTTAAATCAGGGTGAGTATAATCAGCACCTGTATCGATAACAGCTACTGTAATTCCTTTACCTGTAAAGCCTGTTTTCCATACTTTATCAACACCGATATGAGGGACACTTGCAAACATCGCTGGACTATAAGCATCTGGTGAAACAGGTTCACTCGCTTCACCTGTCACTCTATATTCCACATCCGGATATACTGCTTTTACCCCAGGTACAGCAAGCAGGGCCGGAACCTCGTTTGCTTTTAATTCAACAGAGAACCCCGAGAAAACATAATCGTACTCACGGTTCACTTTACTTGATTTTGAGGCTTGTTTCACTGAGTCCTTTACCTTTTGACGCTCTTTTGCTAGGTTTGCTTTTGATTGAGATTTACCAGCTTGTTTTGCTTCTACGATTGATGCTTCAGTAAGTTCCACGATAACTGTTGTAGATTTAGAGGATTTCAGATCTATGTTCCCATATAGTTCTGCTAATGCTTTCGGAGCAGAGGATTTTAAGTTGTTTGTTTGTGCGAATGCTCCCATTCCAAATGAAGAAAATGCTAATAAAAAGACTAATAGAATAAGTAAAGATTTAAGTGTTCGTTTTTTACCCATGACCTACGCTTCATCTCCCTATACAAAATATTGAGTCAGCCCATTTCCCTGTATAAACAGCCCCCTTTCTTCACAATTTTTTTGCGAGGCTTTTCCCAATATTACATAGATTCTACCTTTTTTCTTCTTTGTCCTTGAGTAAATATTCCTATTGTTTTGACAACAAACTCAATACTTATAAGACTATTTTCATAAAAAAATTCGTATTTACTCGAGGTTTGTAGTTTTGAATCAACAATTGAAAATACATGACTAAGAAAAAATGAAGGAACTAATTCGAATGGGTTTGGAGAATTGTCGTGATAATATTTTGCGAATTAGAAAAAGATAGTATTAGAAAGGAGGGATTGCAATTGACTAAGATAAAGTGGATAACAATATGGGGCGTTGTGCTTGCGTTGTTTGTGGTTGGCTCGATTGGTGTATTTGCCGAAACACAGCCTTTGGAGCCGATGAAAAAAATTGAGGTCGAAATCAACGATGATTACTTTAACCCGAAAGCCATCACGATTCCCCATGGAAAGCCGTTCGTGTTGGTCTTAAAAAACAACGGCGTTAAGGAACACACCTTCACAGTAGAAAAACTCGGAATTGACTATGAACTCAAACCAAGACAAATGAAAATTGTTACTGTGGAACCAAAAATGCCCGGTACATATGACCTCATATGTAGATACCATTTCAAGGAAGGAATGGTAGGAAAGGTAATCGTTAAATAACAAGGCAGGGCCAATCGGCCCCGCCTTGTTTCACTACGCTGCTCTTTCTTTTTTCGAGAAAAGATAGATTGCACTTATAAGCAAAACCAGAATTAATAGAAGTGAAACGGATAATGATAATGCAAATTGTTTATCCGGGCTTCCTGTTAATAGAAGTTTGCTTGCATGTGTTGAAAGTCTTGCCGGACTCCACATCATCCATTTTGATAATAATGAAGTGATTGCAGACAGCCCAATCGCCACCAACAACGACATAAATGCAACAAAAATATTGCTTTTAAACAGCGAGCTTAATAGAAGTGTGACCGTTACCAGGAACACAAGCCACGTTCCGTACACTAGTGATCCCTTCATTAATTCTTCAAACCCTATATCTCCAATTAGAACTCCGGTATAATACCAAGACGCTATGATTCCAAGTAAAAATGAACCGATTGTCATCAAAACGATACTGAGCCATTTTGCTGTAAGATAATTTGCAAACGAAACAGGTTTTACGAGAATGATATCGGACACGCCACTATTTTTCTCTGCTGCCACAATCCCCATAAACGCAAGTACCAACACAAGTATTCCGATTTGGCTATACTGGCCAAAGGTTCCCACGAGCACCTCTTGTGGCGATGGCACTGGAATATCAAAGGTAGATCCCTCTGGTAGCTCGCCCGCTGCTTTGATAATCTCAGGCAAATAATACGAGGTGACTGGTTGCATGATTCCTAGTAAAATGAAGACAAGTGGAATCCAGAGGATTTTAAAATTCCTCGTCATCTCTATCCATTCTTTTTTAAACAATATTGACCATTGCCTCATGACTTCACCACCTTCATGAATACGTCCTCAAGGGAAGATTGCCCAATTTTAAACGTTGAAACTGGTAACTTTTTAATTAAGATATCTTGTAAAATAGCATTTCGCGCTGCATTGAGCTCTGTTACAACGATTGTTGCCGCCGTGCGCTCCACGGTCACTTCATGAACCGACTCCATCGCAGTTAAGCCGTTTGCCCAGTCTGTAATATCCTTTTCTGCTTCAATAACGATTACATCATGCTGGTGCTTCTTTCTAAGACCCGTTAGCGAGTCACTTAACGCCAATTCACCTTTACGGATGATGACGATATCATCACAAACCTCTTCTGCATCATGCAACACATGTGTAGAGAAAAGAATCGTCGTTTTCTTTTTCAACTCTCGCATCATTTCAATGACCTCACGGCGACCGACAGGATCAAGCGCCGATACAGGTTCATCAAGCATTACTAGCTTTGGTTCGTGAATCATCGCTTGTGCAATTCCTAAGCGCTGCTTCATTCCACCCGAAAACCCGCCGATCTTCTTTTTCTTTGCATCAGCGAGTCCGACTAATTCTAGTAATTCATCCGCTTTTTGCTGTGATTCTTTTTTTGTTAGATGCGCAAGCTGGCCTACATAGACTAAAAATTCATTTGCTGACATCCAGTTGTAAAAAACCGGATGCTGTGGCAGGTAGCCAATGTATTTACGATTGTCGCCATTTTCCATGCCATCAAATGCAATTTTCCCCGAGGTTGGGTGAAGAAGTCCCGCTAGCATCCTTAGCGTTGTTGTTTTTCCCGCTCCATTTGGACCAAGTAGGGCGGTGCAGCTTCCTTTATTAATTTCAAAGGAAAGATTGTTTACCGCCGCTTCCTTCCCAAACCGTTTCACTAAATTTTCGATTGAGACTAGAGCTTCCACCATCCTACCTCTTCCTTCCAATGACAAAATAGAGAATCGGACCAAGTATACTGACTAAAAGGATGACAAACACCCATAAAATCTTTGGTCCATTTGTTTGTTCGCTTCTTACGAGGTCGACTAAAGCTGTCACCAATAAAATCAATTGAATCACGATAATCGGTGCGAAAATCGCCCAGTTAATATCTGCCATAGTGGATCACGTTCCCTTCAAATGTTTTTTCCGAAGATAGTACGTTTGGGGTTAGGAAAAAGTTCAGTAGGAATTAAATAAATTTGTGACAAATTGCCTAGCCCAATAAAAAACAGCAACCTTTTATAGTAAGATTGCTGTTTCTTTATTAGAGGAAATTGGTATGATTGCTCACAAAATAAGATTCTAGTAGCTGCCGAAGCTTGTCTTCTAGGCTGTAATATTCCTGGTCGGCTTTTTCAATCACATGATAAAATCGCGCTTCGTCAATTTCTCCCTTTTCTAAAGCAACAAATGTTTGCCACATGTCCTCACCATATTTTTGTAAAATAACAGCGTAGTCCTGTGCACCGATTTTTTCTAAAATATGGGTTATTTCTTTTATATACGTTGTCATTTCCACTTCTGCAATATACTCATGCCACCAGTTAAGCAAAGCCTCATGCCCGCCACTTTCAAGCTCTGAGTAGTACTGGAAAACTAGATAGGCATCGTTTAAGATTTTGTTTTCCGATGGAAAATTAATGTTGCAAATACTGTGGATGACTTCATTCCAGATTTCATCTGTATTTTTCATTTGGTTTGTCCTCTACTTTTTTACCTCATTATACTAAAAAAAGAACATTGTCCCACCAGAATTTTACAGAGATTCGTGACCTGTCCCATAAAAAAACCGACTACTCGGTTGGAGTAATCGGTTGGATTTTTAGCTAAAGGTTGCCACCACAGCTAGACTATAGTTTCTCTAAAGCCTTATGCTTTTGCCATTCCGATTGAAGCATCAGTTGAGTTTGCATTTTCTTCCTCATTTGATTCTTCATCGTCAGCAGGAGTGCCTTCTTCATCTGCTGGCTTCTTACTATCTTCTGGTTTCTCTTCTTCTTTAGGTTGCTTATCTTCTGCTGGTTGCTTGTCTTCTTCCTTGCTTGCAGCTTCTTTGTCTTCTGTTCCTTGCTTACTTTTTTCAAGTGAAGTTACAGATTGTCCAAAGTACTTAATTGGATCTACAGCTACACCGTTGTTGCGGATTTCAAAGTGAACGTGAATTGCTGCCTCTTTGTCATACTGATTTTCGCCAGCCATTCCAAGAACTTCACCTTGTTCAACAACGTCACCTTTTGCCACTTTTAAGTCTGCAAGAGATTGATACATTGTGATAACACCATCAGAATGCTCGATTTCCACAACATTTCCGTGTAGTGGATCCTTTTCTGCACGTGTTACTGTTCCAGCTAATGATGCAACCACTTCAAATGACTCACCATTTTTAGCGACGATGTCAATTCCTTTGTTAGGGGAATAAATATTGTTATAGACTACAAGAGCTGCTTCTTGCTTTTCTGCTGAAGCCTCTGCATCGTAGAATTCCCTAAAGACTTGGATTGCATCTTCGTCAATGACAGGCATCTTAAAGTTTTCTGCCGCTTGGTTTACCGGTAAACTTGGCTCTTCACCTGTAGCTGTTCCTGGCTGATTTTCGCCATTTTTTACATCATCTGCTACATCGTTATTGCCTGTGAACCATAAAACCGCGGTTAGAATGAGTGCTGCACTTACCAAATAGATTGCTGGAAATACCCAACGCTTTCTAAATAAACGTTGTAATTTTTGAGAAGTACGTTTCTTTTCTTCCTCTCTCATGTTCATCACCTCAGCAACCATTCTGAACACATTCGCGGAATTATATACATTTTCAAAAAAATTTTTTCGATTATTTTTCGACAAAGCCCAAAATATTATTCATAGATTCGAAAATTTATCGGAAAAGGGGCTTAATTGTGGGGACCAGGGGGACCAGAGGGACTGTTCTGGTGGTTCCTGTTGATGATGACCCTTTACCTGCGCCCGGTGTCGCGTTCGGGTCTTCATGAACTCGATGAAGGGGATTTGGCACTGGGACTGCTTGGGTTTTCCACTTCATATCCTTGATGAAGGGGAGTTGGTACTGGGACTTCTTGGGTTTTCCACTTCATAACCTCGATGAAGGGGATTTGGCACAGGGATTCTTGGGTTTTCCTCTTCATAACCTGGATGAAAGGGATTTGGAACTGGGACTCCTTGGGTTTTACACTTCATAACCCCGATGAAGACCTTTTCGCAACCGCCAGGAGCGCATTCCGGTCTTCATAACCTCGATGAAGACCGTTTCGCAACTGCCGGGAACGCGTTCAGGTCTTCATACCACCGATGAAGACCTTTTCGCAACCACCGAGAACGCGTTCGGGTCTTCATAACCCCAATGA
>NZ_JBALOQ010000005.1:32228-32403 GCF_036962705.1 Bacillus sp. JJ1562 | reverse complement strand
ATGAAGACCTTTTCGCAACTGCCGAGAACGTGTTCCGGTCTTCACAAGCCCAATGAAGACCTTTTTGCAACCGCCGGGACCGTGTTCGAGTCTTCATAACCCAGATGAAGACCTTTTCGCAACTGCCGGGAAGGCGTTCGAGTCTTCATAACCCCGATGAAGACCTTTTCGCAAC
>NZ_JBALOQ010000005.1:0-32132 GCF_036962705.1 Bacillus sp. JJ1562 | reverse complement strand
CGCTTTCGAGTCTTCATAACCTCAACAAAACCCTCTCCCCAACTCCCAAGTTCACGTTCAGGTCTCCATCACGCCATGAAACCTATCCCCAGAAACCGAGGTTAGGTTTTGTCCTTCACACCTTCATGAATATATAAAGTATCTCCCTCACACTCCCAATGAATGCTATACTATTTAAGTACATTTTCAAAAAGGAGATTTATTTATGAAAGCATTTTTACGATTTCTACTATTATTAGCTCCATTTTTATATATGATCTTTATTTTTATTTTATCCAGCCTTCCATCAGACGCAATCGTGAACACTCCGTTTTCGTGGGATCGGGCTTTTAAAGAGTCCCTTCATCTCATCGAGTTCGGCATCCTATACGGTCTGTGGGTCTTGTTTTTCCTAGTACAAGGTAAGTTCACTCCGAAAACAAGCATCCTGGCTGCGGCTCTCTCAATTGCTTATGGGTTCTCTGATGAGCTTCACCAATACTTCGTACCCTACAGATCTGCAACCGTTATTGATCTTGTTAAAGACACAATTGGTGTGCTCGTGCTTTTTTGGATCGTAAAAGTAAGTTATTTTGGAGAAAAGCTACCACGCATCAAAAAGCTTCTCCAATGGATAGAAGGTTTGAACAGCAAAAAGGCAGAGGGGAATTAATCCCTCTGCCGTTATTTTTTCACCGTTAATTTATTTAAAAAGTTCTCTGTAGACGAAATTTCTACGCCTTGGTAGTAATGCGTAACAATTTCCTTGTAGCTCTTTCCATCCTTTGCCATTCCGTCCGCGCCAAACTGACTCATACCAACCCCGTGGCCATAGCCCTTCGTTTTAATTACGACGTTGTTGCCTTTACGCTCCAATGAAAAATCAGTTGAGCGCAGTCCTAGCTTTTCGCGAACTTCTCTACCTGTAAAACTCTTTCCACCAACCTCAACCGCTGCAACACGATTGGACTGTGTTCTTGCTGTAACTTTTCCGATATCATTCGCGTTTCCGATTTTAATTCCAAGCTTTTGCTCAAAATCAGCAACTGACACTTGAACTTGGTTGTAAAATTTCTCTGTATTTACATCCCACGGACTTTCCACACTTTTTAAATAAGGATACTCATTTTTATAGTAATCCTCGGAATTTTCCGTAAAGCCATTACTTGTTGAGAAAAATTGGGCGTCAATCGGCGCTCCATCATAGGTTAAAATTTGACCTTGTGTTTCTTTGACGGCTTGCGTTATTTTTTTAATTTTCCAGTCGTAATCGCTTTTCCATTCCTCTTTTAATTCCTCTATACTTTTGTATACCTGGTGGTTAGTCGTGTCTGACACATCAGCACCATCTGGAACACCAATTTTTTGGTCACTCAGCATATGTCGCACCACATACGTTCTCGCAGCCAGCGCCTGAGCTTTTAATGCCTCTATTTCAAACTTCGCAGGCATTTCCTGTGCCAGCACACCTACCACATAATCCTCAAGTGGCACATTATCGATTCTTTCAGCACTGACACGGTGCACAGCTACCTCCACCGTCGGGCCAGAAGCGATTTGCGGTGGTTCTGGATTTGATTGTCGTTCTTCTGCCAGCTTTACCGCGTCCTTACCGGAGAACGGAATGACGAGCATTGATGGAATTAATAAAATCAAGACAAAAAGGACAGAAACTAGTACAATTATTGGTTTAATCTGTTTCATGAATGCAAGCCTCCACATCAAAATTAATGCATTTACAATGCACCTGTATATATCAATATTTATGGTGATGGACAAGCATTTATGACTCAAAAATATGAAAAATTTTATATTCTACCTTTTACCACATATAGTATAATTTACCTAGCATCTCTATTTTAAATAAAAGGGGAAACGAGAAAGATGAGTAATAACTTGGTAAGTAGAATATGTCTTGCAGTTGCTTTGCTAATCACGATTTATAATTTTTTTATCACGGAGAATCCAGACTCTCGCGCGACAGGCGTCATATTATTACTTCTCATCATCGCAAACATCATACCTCTTATAAAAAAAGAATAACTTTATATGTATAAAAATAAAAAAGCTAGGGATATTACCTTATGTGGGTAATGTCCCTAGCTTTCTTCGCGGTTAGTCAAAAGTTTACTTTGATTTCTTCCACTAGGCTTTCTGTCATTTCATTAATACGTTCGATGTCAGCACCTAATGCCGCGAGTTTATCATGGAAGTTCACATAACCACGGTCTAAGTGCTTTAGTTCTGTTACACGGGTGTAGCCATCTGCAACCAAACCGGATAGAATTAGTGCAGCAGCAGCACGTAAGTCGGTTGCAGCTACTTCAGCTCCTTGAAGCTGAGATTCTCCGTTGATAATAACAGAACGGCCTTCAATTTTTATATCACCGTTCATACGTCGGAATTCTTCGACGTGCATGAAGCGATTTTCAAATACAGTTTCTGTGATCATACTTGTGCCCTGTGCACGAAGTAATAATGCCATCATTTGCGATTGCATATCTGTTGGAAAACCAGGATGTGGCATCGTTTTAATATCGACTGCCTTTAATTTTTCTGGACCAATGACACGAAGACCATCTTGTTCTTCAATGATTGTAACGCCCATTTCTTCCATTTTTGAAACTAGTGAGCTAAGGTGTTCTGGTACTGCACCTTGAACAAGTACATTACCACCAGTAATCGCTGAGGCCACCATAAATGTACCTGCTTCAATGCGATCAGGGATAATGTTATGAGTTGCTCCATGCAATTCTTTAACACCTTCAATACGAATAGTTCCAGTGCCTGCGCCTCTTACCTTTGCTCCCATCGCATTTAGGAAGTTGGCAAGGTCTACAATCTCCGGTTCTTTTGCACAGTTTTCAATGATGGAGACTCCATCAGCAAGTGTAGCAGCCATCATAATGTTTTCAGTAGCTCCTACGCTTGGGAAATCCATGTATACTTTCGCACCACGAAGTCGTCCATTGACTTCGGCATCGATATATCCATTTCCAACTTTCACAACTGCACCCATTGCTTCGAATCCTTTTAAGTGCTGGTCAATCGGTCTTGAACCAATTGCACAGCCGCCAGGAAGAGCAACTCTTGCGTGGCCATTACGGGCAAGCAATGACCCCATTACGAGTACAGATGCGCGCATTTTTCGAACATATTCAAAAGGTGCTTCTGTTTTTAGCTCTCTTGATGCATCGACAACGATTTGATTGTTTGCAAATTCGACTTTCGCGTTTAAAAAGCGCAATACCTCATTAATCGTATACACATCTGAGAGCGTGGGTACTTCATTTATCACACTTTTACCATTACTTGCTAATAAGGATGCAGCGATAACTGGCAAGACAGCGTTCTTTGCGCCTTCTACTTTGACAGTGCCGTTTAGCCTATGACCGCCGCGGACGATGATTTTTTCCAAGGTATTCCCCTCCGCGTCCCATTTTCTATATATTCATATTCATTCATAACAATTGGTGTTCCATCTTGCTGTGGTTTATCGAACCCAATCTTTACAGATTCATTATATTTAGTGGAAAATGTCATTCGCACTGATGTAGTATATGCAAACCACCGGGCAAATGTCTCTAATTTGGGTGTGGATGCATCTCATACATCGATCCATAAAAATTTGGTTAGCACCGTTCGAGCACGGTATAATCCATATTATTTTCAAATACAAATTTTCACAAAACCAATTTACATCATATCACTCAGAGCTACATTGGCACAAGTGAAATTTGTGGGAATTTCGCAATAATTGTCGACAAATATTAGAATATTTGATGGAATGTTTTTAAGTGAAAACTTTACATAGTTCACATAGTACATGTAATACGAAAAAAACTTCTTGTTTATGAGGGTTTGTCTTCTTTCTTAGACAATTTATCAAATACACTAAGGCGTATTTGCGCCAGATTTTTTTAGGCCCACACGATGTGGGTCACAAAGACGAAGACATCAGGACATGGCGTTCTTAGTCTTTGATCTTATGCTCGAAAAATTTCGTTTGAAAAATCGTGGCATCCGGCGGAGGCTTTATCCTGATTCAGGACTTTTACTGAATAAGGTTAAAATATCCCGAAAAAGTAAGAAGATTTGATGACATGCAGGTTCAGCACTTAAGGAATACGTCCATAAAAATCATCTACTCTTAAATAAGATTCCTTCGTATCATCAACCTCTACCTTCTATTGGTTCATTCCAGTAAAATCCAATGTATTTTTCCTATTCAATGGCATACTAAGGAATGTTTTTATTTGTCCCTCTCCTTACTAACATTTTTACCAGAACTCAACTTAGAATACGTGGAAAGTAGTGGAGAACGTATGACGTAGCTTCATTTAGGGTCGATTATCCGTAAACTTCCTGCATAAAGAGTTTTTAGTCAAGAATGCTTGGTAATTGTTGTGACCAGAGGAGATAATCTAAGAAGAAATTGCTGACCGTTGATCCAATTGCAATTGTCACAAGCACAAGAAGAACGCGCACCTGAAAAACCTGATTAGGCTTAACCAAATGCTCATACCGAATGCTTTGCAAGGCCCACCACGTAACCGCTATAAATATCAAATGCGAAATAATACTAATAAGTGCTTGATACCCAAAACCCGCTAACATAAACCCACTCCTTTAATAAGAAGGTAATATCCTAAATCACACCACTCCATTCTAACATTTCCTATGACAGAAGTCCTCTAAAAGGATCCATAGGGACGGTTCTACTGGTCCCTCGTGAAAAAACATCAAAAAAGACGGTTCATGGGTTCTCCATATTATGGAAAACCACAAGAACCGTCCCCTTGGACCCTTATCCTATAAAGTCCGCGAAGCTTTCGAACTGTTGAATGAATTCGAAGGCGACACCTGGGAATATTCCGAATCCGATCGTTCCGACCATAGCAACAATCACTACAATTAATACGCCTAAAGGTAATTTAATTTTGCTATCGTCTGCTGCTGGTCTAAAGAACATTTGTGTGAGGATTCCGAAGTAATAGAAATACGATACAACGGTTGTCGCAATCATGATTGATGCTAACACATAGTGCGACGGAGTCGTGACAAATGCCCCGATGAAAATCTCCAATTTTCCGATGAATCCTGCCGTTCCTGGAATCCCTGCTAACGAAAGAATGAATACACCAAGCGCAACAGCTAGTACTGGTGAACGCTTATAGAGTCCTGCAAACTGACTGATATCCTCTGAATCCGATTTTTGCGAAATGACCTGAAGAATCGCAAAGAATCCAATGCTCATGAAGAGATATGCCACTAAATAGAACCAAATCGCATCCATCATAAAATAGGAGAAAGCAACAAATGCTACTAATAAATAACCAGCGTGGGCAATACTTGAGTATGCCATCATCCGCTTGATATTTCGTTGTCTTAGTGCAACGGTGTTTCCAATAATCATCGTTGCTCCCGCGATAATTGCTAATAGATCCTGTAAGTGGAACAATAAATATGGCGTCTCTTCATTTCCCGATGGTACTTGAATGAATGCCGTTACAACGATTCGCAAAATGATAACAAAGCCCGCTGTCTTTGAGACTACGCTTAAAAAGGCAGTAACAGGTGTTGGTGCTCCTTGATACACATCTGGTGCCCACATATGAAATGGAGCAGCCGCGATTTTAAAAGACAGACCCACTACAATCATAAACAGCGCAAGAGCTACAATATAAATATGCTGTGGATCTTGTAGGCTTCCAAGCCTCACAAATATTTCTTTTAAATTCGAGGTTCCAGTTAGGCCATACACATAACTGACGCCGAATAAAAAGATCGCTGTTGAAACTGTTCCGTTAATCACATATTTCATCGCGGATTCATTTGAAAGCTTATTGCGCTTTCGTAATCCCGCTAAAACATAGGACGAAATCGAGAGTAACTCCAAGCCGACGAATAGTGTAATCAAGTCAGCACTTGATGTCATAATCATCGTACCTAAGAGTGCTGCTAGGAGTAAGTAATAAAACTCACCACGATACTCACCGATGCCTTCCTTAGGCTCGTAGCTCATCGCAAGCAAGATAACAAGACCTGTTCCTACTAATAAAATCAATTTAAACGCAATCGCAAATGAATCAAGTCTAAAAGTATCGTACAAAATCGACGTAACGTCATTTCCAATTAAGGAAACCGTATACCCAATTGCAACAAGAATCCCAGCGATTCCAATCCAACCAAGTGGACGTCGATCCTTGTCTTTTCCCATAAACAAATCAATCAACGATAGCAGGGTTGCTACACCGAGGATGATAAATTCTGGTGCCATAGCTCCCCATTCAAAACTTAACAAAGTTTCAGTATCCATCGGCTCACCCTCCTAACCCTAGCATGATTGTTTCAAGTGCAACCTGAAGTGGCTGTGTAAGCACGTTAGGATAAACACCAATTAATACGATAAACGCAAGTAACACGAATACCGGAACCATTTCAATCGGACGTAAATCAACTGCACCCTCATAGGAATGATTTGTCTTTCCGTATGTCACATTTAATACGGCACGTAATAAATACACAGCTGTTAAAATGATGCCGATTGCTCCAACTGCAGCAAGTACTGGCATTTCCTTGAACAGTCCAAGGAAGGCCATAAATTCACTAACAAATCCGGACATTCCCGGCATCCCAAGTGAAGCCATAGCTGCTGCTAATAAAAATCCAGCCGATAGTGGCATCACCTTAGCAAGTCCACCAAGCTTGTCAATATACGATGTTCCGGTACGCTCGTACATGACCCCAATTAAGAAGAACAATAATGCTGAAATCAAGCCGTGTGATACAACTTGGAATATCGCACCTTGCACTCCCGCTTCATTCATCGCACCAAGTCCAATCAACACAATTCCCATATGAGAAATACTTGAATAGGCAAGAACCATTTTGAAGTCTTTTTGGACAAATGCTAAAAACGCTCCATATAAAAGGTTGATCACCCCAAGCACGGCAACAATCGGTGCCAATGTACTGAACTCATCTGGGAAGAATCCTATACCAAAGCGGATAATCCCGTATGCTCCAATTTTTAAAAGGATCCCTGAGTGAATCATAACGATCGATGGTGGTGCTTGTACGTGAACACGCAGCATCCACGTATGCAATGGAAAAATCGGTAATTTAATCCCAAATCCAATGATAATTGCAATCAATAACCCAAGACGTAAGCCTTCAGAAAATTGACCTGGAATGGGCAAACTATCAGGCGGACTTGCAAAAATCGCGGTTAATGCTGCAATATTCGTTGTTCCAGACTTTGCAAAAATGATCATAATGACAATCAGCAAAATCGCAGAACCAAGTCCGTTATAAATCAAGAAGCTAAACGCTGCTTTTTCTTTTTCAAAATAGCCCCATTTTCCAATCAGGAAGAACGTAGAAATCAACGTCATTTCAAAGAATACAAAGAATAAAATCAAGTTTCCTGCTGTAAACACACCAAGCATCCCTAGTTCGAGTAAAAGGAACAGCATGAAATAGCCCTTCCACTCCTTATTAATATGAACGGATGCAATTGCTGCGAGAGTTGAAATCACTGTTGTTAATAGGACAAGTACTAAGGTTAGACCATTAAGGTCCATCTCATAGTTGACTTCCCACGGGTTGCCCTTTGGTAAAAAGCCAAACCAATAGACGCTTTCTTTTAGCCTTTCAAGTTCTCCACCACCTGCATAAAACCCATATGCATATAAGGCAAGAACGAGTGAAGGAATCGTCGCCAAAACCCCAACAAGCTTGATTGTTTGTTCTTGCGTTTTTGGTACAAAAGCAAGAACTGCAATACCTAAAATCGGGAAGAATACTAAAAGTGTAAGTATTATTGAGCTCATCTTAAGTACCCCCCTGTCAGCGCCACAACGAGAAGTAAAATCGCTAATCCCACAAAGGCAACGGATGTGTACATTTGTACCTGACCATTTTGTAGCCTAGCCCCAAGTTTTCCAATACCTTGTGTTGCTTGTGCCACCCCTTTTACAATGCCGCCTACTATAAATTCATCAATATATCGTAAGAATAAGCTAAATACTTTTGTCACATAGACAACGGTCATGTTGTAAAATTCATCAATAAAATATTTATTGTAGACGACGCTGTACATAATTGGTGCTCGAGAACTGAAAAAGTCTCTTGGAACTGATTTTCTTTGATACATTACATAAGCAAGCAAGAGACCAAAGAGCGATGCGAACGTTGCAACACCGACAATCCACCCTGGTCCTTCAATATGCCCCGGTCCATAAAGGTTCGTCCCTTCTGTTAACCAATCCCCTAAAAAAGTTCCAAACCAAGGTGTATTTACATAACCCCCGACGACGGCAAGAACACCTAGAATAATCATTGGAATCGTCATTGAGCTTGGTGACTCTTTTACATTTGTTTGTTTACCTCTAGACTCACCAGTGAAAACCATGAAGAACAAGCGGAACATATAAAATGCTGTAAAGAACGCTGCTATGATTGCTAACCAGAACAATACGTAATTTCCTTGTGCCCAAGCTGCAATTAAGATTTCATCCTTACTGAAAAATCCTGAGAAAAACGGAACGCCACTAATCGCGAGGGTTCCAATTAAGAACAATGGACCCGTTATACGAAGCTTTTTCCATAATCCGCCCATCTCCTCAATGTTCTGTGTATGGACGGCATGTATCACACTTCCCGCTGCTAGGAACAGCAACGCCTTAAAGAAAGCATGGGTCATTAGGTGGAATACCCCTGCAACATACCCAGCAGATCCAAGCGCAAGCATCATGTAGCCGAGCTGACTCACCGTTGAGTAGGCAAGAACACGTTTTATATCCTTTTGTGCTAAGCCAATTGATGCTGCAAAAATAGCTGTTATTCCACCAATCACTGCAACTGTCATCATAGCCGCATTACTTGCAGCAAATAGAGGAAACGTGGTTGCCACTAAATAAACCCCTGCTGCAACCATCGTAGCTGCGTGGATTAACGCTGAAACCGGTGTTGGACCTTCCATCGCATCTGGCAACCATGTATGAAGTGGGAATTGACCAGATTTTCCAACGGCCCCTACAAAAATTAAAATCGCGGTTAAGGTAATCATGGTTGATGAAATTTCCCCAGCGCCAACTGCGCTAAAAATTTCATCATACTCAAAGCTGCCAACTTGCCAGAATAATAGAATCATCCCAATTAATAGACCAACATCGCCGATACGCGTCATAATAAATGCTTTTTTCGCGGCGGCTTTAACTTCTTCTTTATAAAAGTAGAAACCAATTAATAGGAACGAACCGAGTCCAACAAGCTCCCAGAAAATATACGTTTGCAGAAGGTTTGGTGAGAGCACCAAGCCCAGCATCGCGAAGGTAAATAACCCAAGGTACGCATAAAATACAGCAAAGCGCTCATCTCCATGCATATACCCTTTTGAATATATATGTACTAAAAGTGCGACAAGCGATACTACCACTAACATAAGTGCATTTAATTGATTGACTTCAAACCCCGCTGTTAAATGAACATCCCCAATTGATAACCACGTACTCTCATATTTGTATGTTGGATTCCCTAGTCTCGCCACGAGAACCAACACCGAGTAGACGAATGAGACAAACGTAAGCAGAATGCCAATATAGGCACTCGACTCCTTCATTCGTTTACCGAATATAAGAAGGAACAAAAAAGAGATAAGCGGGAAAAGCGGTATGATCCATGCGTTTTCCATCATCGTATCACAATCCCCTTCTTGGATCTTTTCGGCCAAAGGTGAGGAACCGGGCACCCCGTTCCACAGCTTTAACCGGTTTAATGTTTCATGGAATTCATTTCATCAATGTTAACCGTGCGTTTATTTCGGTAAAGTGCCATCAAAATAGCTAGACCAACAGCAAATTCAGCTGCTGCAATGGCAATCGTAAACAGTGCGAAGACCTGCCCGGTAATGCCCGGGACCACCCCGTATTTACTAAAAGCAACAAAATTAATATTCACAGCATTCAGCATCAACTCAACTGAGATTAACACGATAACCGTATTTCTTTTTGTGAACGCGCCATAAAGACCGATACAAAACAAAATTAACGCTAGGAGAAGGTAGGCAGTTAATGGAATCGAACTCATTCCTCATTCGCCTCCTCTTCATTGTCTTTTTTCGCTAAAATGATCGCCCCTACTAACGCAACTAGTAACACAACAGATGTTAATTCAAATGGAATGACATACTTTGCAAAAAGCTCGATTCCAATTTTTTCTGTATTGTTCACATGAAGGTCCGTTGCCTGCTGGCCAAAATCCAAATCGTAAATCCCAAGGTATACGGCAATACCAAATGCTAGGATTCCACCAAGAACAAGTATGGTTCGCCCACGACTAACCTTTGGCTCATCTGTGTCATTATGCTTCGTGAGCATGATTCCAAAGAGCATTAATATCGTGATGGCACCTGAGTAGATTAAGACCTGCACAGCTGCAACGAATTCTGCATGAAGCATCACATACAAACCTGCGATACTAATGAAGGTGAAGACTAGTGCAATAACCATGTGTATGACCTTTTGGAGGTTCAGCATTAACACACCGCCGCCAATCGCACTAATCGCTAGGACTATGAATGCTAAAAATTCTCCGGTCACACTTTATTCTCCTTTCGCACGTTCGTATCGTTTTCATCTAACCACTCAAGGTTTTTAAACAAGTCATCACGACTATATTCAGCGAGTTCGAAGTTGTTTGTCATGACAATCGCTTCTGTCGGACAAACCTCTGTGCAAAGGTCACATAGAATACAAATTTCGAAGTTAATGTCATACGTATCAATGATTTTCCCTTTCTTGGTCGGATCAGGGTGCTTTTTCCCGGTTAACTGGATACAATCAGTTGGACAAATGTTGGCGCATTGATTACATACGATACATTTTTCCGGATAAAATTTTTGGATACCACGAAAGCGATCTGGTAGTGGTAGTGGCTCATTCGGATAATCATATGTGACTTTTTTATAGGTTAATTGATTAAGGGTGTATTTCATCCCTTTCAGCAAGCCAAACATATTTTGTCACCCCTTTATTAGGTAGTTACTCTAGAAAAATAATTCTTTAATCAAAGCCGATAAGAAAATGTTGGCTAGCGCGATTGGAAGTAGTACTTTCCAGCCGAATTCCATCAGTCTGTCCGCACGTAAACGTGGGAAAGTGGAGCGGAACCAGATTAAGACAAAGATAACTAAGCTAAATTTCAAGGAGAACCAAACGGCACCTGGAATAAAGTCTAGGAATAGAACAGGTTTCCAGCCTCCTAAAAATAGAACCGTCGTTAACGCCGCCATCGCAAACATATACACATATTCTGCTAGCATAAAGAATGCCCATCTAAATCCTGAGTACTCAACATGGAAACCGGCGACAATCTCTGATTCCGCCTCAGGTAAGTCGAACGGCACACGGTTAAGCTCCGCAACAGACGCGATAAAAAAGACAACAAAGGCAATCGGCTGTGCAAAAATAAACCATACCTTATCCTGGGCTTCAACAATATCAGATAGGTTTAAGCTGCCTGATAATAAAATGACTCCAATTACCGACATCACAAGTGGAATTTCATACGAAATCATCTGTGCGGCTGCACGCATTCCTCCCATGAGGGCATATTTGTTATTCGATGCCCAACCACCAGCGACAATTCCGACAGTTGTAATACCGGAAACAGCAATGTAATAGAGCAAGCCTACACCAATGTCGGCAAATTTATAGCTATCTGTAAAAGGTAGTGCTGCGACAACCATGAAGGCTGGAGTAAACGCAAGCACTGGTGCGATAATAAACAATGGTCGATCCGCAACTTTTGGAATTACGTCTTCTTTGATAAGGAGCTTTAGAACGTCAGCCACTGTTTGTAAGAGTCCCCAGCGTCCACCAACCTGATTTGGACCCATACGTGCTTGCATAAATCCCATGACTTTCCGCTCTGCAAGGATTCCATATGTAACGAATCCTAGGATGACAAAAAGCAAGACGGTTGCAAGTAAAAAGAAAATGCCAAAATTAAGCCAACTCGGAGGTGAATTTAGTAGGTTTTCAATCATTAACCATCAACCTCCCCAAGGACAATGTCTATTGCACCTAAAATAGCAATCAGGTTTGCCATATTTTCACCCTTTAAAAGTTTCGGGAGGATTTGGAGATTGTAGAAGGACGGTCGTCTGAATTTTAAACGATACGGTTCCTTTTTCCCGTCGCTCGAGATATAGCAGCCAATTTCTCCGCGTGGTGATTCAATGCGGACGTATGCTTCACCCTTTGGCGCTTTAATGATTTTCGGAACCTTCGCCATGATTGGCCCTTCTTCAGGGAATTGTTCAACTGCCTGTTCTACAATTTTAAGAGATTCTTCAATCTCCGCCATGCGACAGTGATAGCGTGCCCATGCATCCCCACCATCCCTTGTTGGCACATCAAAATCGAAGCGGTCATAGATGGAATATGGCTCATCTTTTCGGAGATCCCATTTCACACCGGTGCAACGAAGATTCGTGCCACTCAAGGAGTAGTTAAGTGCATCTTCCTTCGTGTATTTCCCCACCCCAATAACGCGATCTCGAAAAATCTCATTTCCTGTAACGAGCTGATGGTATCCAGGAAGCTGTGATCTCATATATGGAACAAATTCTTTTACTTTCTCAATCCAGCCTTCAGGCGCATCCCATTTAACCCCACCAACACGCATGTAGTTAAACGTTAGCCTTGCCCCGGAAAGCTCATTTAGTAGATTAATAATCATTTCTCTTTCTCTAAACGCATAGAGGAATGGCGTTGTTGCACCGATATCGAGCAAATACGTTCCCCACCACACAAGGTGGCTTGCAATCCGTCCTAATTCCATCGCAAGAATGCGTAAATACTCAGCCCGCTCTGGAATCTCGATGTCCATCATCGTTTCAACAGCGTGACAAAGTACATAGTTATTCGTCATCGCCGATAAGTAATCCATTCGATCGGTGTACGGAATAATTTGTGTGTATTGCAAGTCTTCTGCAAGCTTTTCAGTACCACGGTGTAGATATCCAATTACGGGTGTAGCTTCCTTGATGATTTCTCCGTCAATTTTAACGACAAGACGGAATACTCCGTGCGTACTTGGATGCTGTGGTCCTACATTTAGGAGCATTTCTTCTGTACGAATCATATGCTACACCTCCACATCATACGGTTCATAGTCTTTTCTAAGTGGATACCCAACCCAGTCGTCCGGTAATAGGATTCGTGTTAAATTTGGATGCCCTGTGAATGTGATGCCGAGTAAGTCATATGCTTCTCGCTCTGGCCAGTTTGCCCCTTCCCATAATGGCTGCAAGGATGCAGTTTTTGGCTCATCACGTTCAAGCTTTACTTTTAACGCTACAGATTGACGGTTTTTATAAGAGAATAAATGAACATATACTTCCATATGTGTTTGGTAGTCTGTACCATGTAGTTCTGAGAGATAATCGAACCCAAGCTGTTCATTAAACTTTAAAAACTGTGCAACCTTATAATATGTATCTGGCTTTGCAACAAGTGTTGGAACATCTTTTGATAGTGTATTAATATATGAATCTTCTAAAACATCTTCACCTAAGTGCCCCGTGATAACTTTCACGTACTTATCCAAATATTTCTGGTTAGGAGATGGCGCGGCCTCTTCGACTTCTTCTTCTGGTACTCCACCCGCCGCAGCTTTTGCTCTCGCTGCAGCAGCTGCCTTCGCCTTTGCCGCTGCGATTGCTTTCGCTTTTTCCTTGGCAAGATCGTCTGATCCACCGGCGCCAGATGCCGCTTTCGCTTTCGCTGCTGCAGCAGCCTTTGCCTTTGCTGCTGCTACTGCTTTTGCCTTAGCTTTTGCAAGTTCATCATCATCCGAGCCTGCCCCATCCTTTTCTGCCGCCTTCTGCTTTGCAAGTGCTGCTGCCTTGGCCTTCGCTGCTGCAGCGGCTTTCGCTTTCGCCGTTGCTTTGTCATCGGCTTCCGACAATTCAGCGGACACGGCCTCTGCCGCTTTTTGCTTTGCTAGCGCTGCAGCCTTCGCTTTGGCCGCCGCAGCAGCTTTCGCCTTCGCTGTTGCTTTGTCATCGGCTTCCGACGATTCGCCGGACGCGGCCTCTGCCGCCTTTTGCTTTGCTAATGCCGCTGCCTTTGCCTTGGCCGCAGCTGCCGCTTTCGCCTTCGCAATATCTATATTTTCTTCCTTTGATTCATCGTCACTTTTCGCTTCAGCCGCCTGTTTTTCAGCTAGTCGCTTTCTTGCAGCTTCCTTCGCCTTCTCTGCAGCTTCCCGCTTAAGTTGTTCCAGGTCTTTTTCTTCGCTCACGCTAAATCACCTTCTTCCCCGTTTTAGCCTCATAGCGAATCTTTTCTCTTAATTTATTAATCCCGTAAATAAGTGCAGCTGGATTTGGAGGACAACCAGGTATGTACACATCAACCGGTACAATTTGGTCAACCCCTTTTACAACCGCATACGACTTTACATAAGGTCCCCCTGCAGTTGCACAAGAACCCATCGCAATCACCCATTTTGGCTCAGGCATCTGGTCATACAATCTCTTTAATACGGGCGCCATTTTCTTCGTCACCGTACCCGACACAATCATACAATCAGACTGACGAGGAGACGTACGGAAAAAGGAACCAAAACGATCTAAATCATAGTGAGAAGAACCTGTCCCCATCATTTCAATCGCACAACAAGCCAGACCAAATGTAAGTGGCCACAACGAATTACTTCGTGCCCATCCCTTCACCTGCTCCAGCGTCGTTAAAAATATACTTCTCTTTAACTCTTCCATCTCTAAATCTGAAATACCATCCATTTTTAAATCCATTTCAACACGCCCTTCTTCCAAGCATATACTAAGCCGATAACGAGCATAACAACGAATATTAACATCTCAACCAATGCAAAAATTCCGAGTTTTTCGTAGGCAACAGCCCATGGATATAAAAATACTGTCTCAACATCAAAAATAACAAACAATAGTGCAAAAATATAATAGCGTACATTAAACTGTACCCGTGAATCATGGAATGGCTCAATCCCACTTTCATATGTAGTAGCCTTCTCCTCACTCGGTGCATGTGGCCGAAGCAACTTCCCCAGAAACAACGCCACAATCGGGAGTAGAATACCCAACAACAAGAAGACAAACACAATCATGTAACTATTCAAATACTGATTCAAAAGATCCTCCATGTAGCCCCCTCCGATATCTCCCATCATTTTATCAAAATATTAAAAATGTAACCGAATACATTATAGCACTTTTCCCCGCCTAGTGTCGACCAAACCTGACACATATTCTACGAAATTACCATTTCAGACAAATACAGTAAAAAGAGCTGGAAAGTCTAGCAATTCCAAGCCATTTTTACTGTATTTGATTGTTCCAGCCTTAGCTGAATGATGAAACCTTGGTTTCATCAAAATGGTAATTCCGGGCTTGATAGAACATAAGACCCCAGTTGGTCGACACTTGGCCCCCTCACCTAGCCCAAAATGCCGCATGTGTTTTGGGCGTACTTCCTTCTTAAACCTTGATTACTCAAAAAAATAGTCGTAACGAAGTTACACTCATAAAAATATTCGTACCATCAATCAAACAATTTCTCCCTCTTAATGGTAAGATTACTCGATATTCCTACTATCAACCGAAGGAATTCTCATCTCTGAGGGCACGATTAGACCTTTTTCATACCCTCACTCATATAAATCCCACCCCTCGATGGTACGATTACTTCTGTAGAATCCTACCAACCTCAATACATCCATCCCCCCAAAACTCCATCGTCGATAATTTCACCTATACTTATAGAATATTGTCCGATAACGAAAATTATCAGCCATAATTGTCCAAATACTAAAAAAGGACTACTTAAAAGTAGCCCATAACATTTACTCACCTAATTCAATCGTCACTTCTAGCTCCTTTAAATAGTTCGGTGGCTTTTGTTTGTATGTAACTACCTTAATGTCTTCTGTAGTTACACTGGCTTCGATCTGAATGATATACTGATTTGTTGTGCCTTCCACTCTTTTTGGAGCATTCTCTGAATAATACGCTGTGCCGTTTTGGTCCTCAAACCAAATACTATTTGCTTGAAAGTACGCATTATCTCCTGTGGTCTCTACCGTAAGCGTCACTATACCATTTTCACTCTTTATATCCATAATCGAGGTTTCTCCGATTTCACCTTGAGGAAGTGTCAGCTTTTCGCCTTCCCACTTCGCTCTAACTTCTTCTGCCTTTTTCTCACTAGTATTTATTAAATACGGTTTTAGTGTTAAAGACTTTGGAACATTCTCAAGTGGTTCAAAATAATGATTCAAAGTCTGAATAAATTTCCCCTTTGATAGACCTCCACTGCCACCTCCACTTAAGGGCTGAAGCACTCGTCCCTGATCGTCAACAACCAGATAATCCATCCATTCATACTTTTTATTATTGTAGGTTTTCTCATCCATAATCTGACGCATTGCAATTTCTGTGCTCGTTGGGAAAAATGTAACCTTATCAACTTGAATCGTTAAATCCTTCGATTCCACCTGTTCATTGACTAAAAACGCTCGATTATCTCCTTGTTTCTTGATTGGCAATTCCACATCCAATGATTTCTCTTTATAGGACTGGATTCCTAGCGTAAAATTCTCAGGAAGCTCCTCATGGGCTTTAATGCTTATAACTCCAGCGTAATCACCATTTTCTAATACCTCACCGCGAGCCCCCATACCATAACTAACACCCTTCCCATCAATCGTAAATCTTAAATCCGATAATAAATCTTTTTGAAGAGCGTTCTTCCCTTGTGTATGAGATTCAATGATATACCCAATGTGAATTTGTGAACCGTCATACAAACTCTCCGTAAAGGTAATCACTTGCCCATTTATTTCAACCTGCTGTCCTAACAAGGTAGTCAACCCCGCTTCTTCTCCCTTTTGAGTACCTATATCGCCTACTATTTTAAATATAGACCCAATCACCGGAACAGACCTCATTGTGTCGGCAAAGGTTGGAGATATAAAGGATACTCCAAATAAAAGAAGACCTATTACTATCACTGCCACGGCTGGATAATAGAAGCGAGGATATTTCTTCTTTTTTGGAAGGGAACGGAGAGTTTTGTTCATTCGCTCTTCAACACTTGTAGGAACCTGCGGATTTGCCCTCAGCTTTATTTGCTCTTCCCACTTTTCCATGATGATCCCTCCTCCTTTTCATCCCATAGCTCACGCATTTTTTCACGAGCGCGACGTAATCTCGTTTTAACCGTATTTTCCGGAACCTCATAAATTTGGGCTAATTCTAAGATTGAAATGCCCTCTATATGAAAAAGCTTCAACAATTGAGATTGCTCTTCAGGTAGTTTACTAAGCATCTGTTCAACCTCAACCTCTTCATATCCGTTGTCCTGGATTTGTGGTTCTAACCATTCATCCAAATTTATGACATTCTTTTTCTGCCTAAGTAGCTGATAGCATTCATTTAAAACAATTCGGCAAAGCCAACTTTTAAAATATGCAGGCTCTCTCAACGTATCAATCTTTTCGTATGCCTTAATGATTGCCTCCTGAATCGCATCCGCACAATCCTCGTCGTTCTTTAAAATTGTTTTCGCAACGCGGTACATCAAAAGCTTATGGGCCACAATCAAGTTTTCAAAGGATGATTTGCTCCCACGCTTTGCCATCTTCACCTCTTTTGAGATATTCAAAATATGCTCTCCTTTCCGGGTCGACCTAATTCTTAGATACAGGAAAAAGGCAAAAGGTTTCACCAAAAATAAAAATCCCCGATTTAATGGCCAAGTTCTGTTATTACCATTATATAAGGGATTGAATTATTGAGATAGCTAGCTTGAGTTCTAATAAATCCATAATTAAATTATGAAGTTATGTTCTATAAACGATAATTTGAGTCTATCGGCGTTATTTTAATTCTATCGGCGTTAATCTATTTCTATCAACGTTAATTTGCTTCTATCATCGTTAGCCAGAATCTACCCGGCCGGCACTTGTACGCCCCGCAATTACAAAAACCCCCAGAAGCCAAAGGCCACTGGGGGTTCCTATTAAAACAAATTAGTATTTGTTTTTTGTTACGTTTAATCGATTGATGGCACGTTTTAAAGCGAGCTCTGCTCGTTTAAAATCGACGTGATCTTGTTTCGCCTGCAAGCGTTGTTCAGCACGGTGCTTTGCTTCTTCGGCACGGTGAACGTCAATCTTTTCAGCTGTTTCGGCAGCTTGAGCAAGGATGGTTACTTGGTCAGGACGAACTTCGAGAAAGCCTCCACTTACAGCCACAAGATCAGTGCTGCTTCCCCTCTTAAGTCTAACTGCCCCTACTTGAAGAGGAGCAACCATAGGAATATGTCCAGGTAAAATACCAAGCTCACCGCTTTGAGCCTTGGCACTTACCATATCCACATCAGCTTCATAAACTGGGCCATCAGGAGTCACGACATTGACTTTTACTGTCTTCATTTTACACCCTCCTAGGTCCCGTTAATTATGCTTCAACACCCATGCGCTTTCCAGCTTCTACTGCTTCTTCAATTCGACCAACTAGACGGAACGCATCTTCAGGAAGATAGTCGTATTTACCCTCTAGGATTTCCTTGAATCCACGAACAGTTTCTTTAACTGGAACATAAGAACCTGGTTGATTTGTGAACTGCTCCGCAACGTGGAAGTTTTGAGATAAGAAGAATTGGATACGACGCGCACGGAGTACGACTAGCTTATCCTCATCACCTAACTCATCCATACCTAGGATTGCGATGATATCTTGTAGTTCACGGTAACGTTGTAATGTTTGCTGTACTTGACGTGCAACTTCGTAATGCTCTTCTCCAACAATTTCAGGAGATAAAGCACGAGATGTAGATGCCAATGGATCCACTGCAGGGTAAATACCCATCTCAGAAAGCTTACGCTCAAGGTTAGTTGTTGCGTCTAAGTGAGCAAACGTTGTAGCTGGAGCCGGGTCAGTATAGTCATCGGCAGGAACGTAAATCGCTTGGATTGACGTTACAGATCCAACGTTTGTAGATGTAATACGTTCTTGTAATTTACCCATCTCAGTTGCTAGTGTTGGTTGGTAACCAACGGCAGATGGCATACGTCCAAGTAGGGCTGATACTTCAGAACCTGCTTGGGTGAATCGGAAAATGTTATCGATAAAGAATAACACGTCTTGACCTTGATCATCACGGAAGTATTCCGCCATTGTAAGACCAGTTAATGCTACACGCATACGCGCACCTGGTGGTTCGTTCATTTGTCCGAATACCATTGCAGTTTTTGCGATAACTCCAGAGTCTTTCATTTCGTAGTATAAGTCGTTTCCTTCACGAGTACGCTCACCTACACCAGCGAATACGGAAATACCACCGTGTTCTTGTGCGATGTTGTTGATAAGCTCTTGGATAAGAACCGTTTTACCAACTCCCGCACCACCGAATAGACCGATTTTTCCACCTTTAATGTATGGAGCAAGAAGGTCTACTACCTTAATACCTGTTTCAAGAATTTCAACCTCAGTTGAAAGTTGTTCGAATGTTGGTGCTTCTCTGTGAATTGCATCACGACGTGCATCAGCAGGAACTGGCTCGTCTAGGTCAATGTTTTCACCTAATACGTTAAATACACGTCCAAGTGTTACATCACCAACTGGTACGGAAATTGGCTTACCAGTGTCAGTTACCTCTAATCCACGAACTACACCGTCAGTAGATGACATCGCAACTGTACGTACAGTGTCATCACCGAGGTGAAGCGCAACTTCTAATGTTAAGTTGATATCAACTTCATTTTCGTTATGCGCACTATGTTTAATAGTAAGGGCGTTATAAATCTCAGGAAGATGCCCGCTGTCAAACTGTACGTCTACAACAGGACCCATAACTTGGGTAACGCGTCCTTTTGTCATCGTTTTCCCTCCTAACTTACTTTTGGCGGTCATTCAAAGTTTTTTCGGACATTTTGAATGCCTTATTTATAAAATTAAGGTTGTAAAATTTCTACTCTAACGCTGCTGCTCCACCGACAATTTCCGTAATTTCTTGCGTAATTGCCGCTTGACGGGCACGGTTATAAGAAAGTGTAAGTGAGTCAATGAGTTCTTTCGCATTGTCTGTCGCATTCTTCATCGCAGTCATACGAGCAGAATGTTCACTTGCCTTTCCGTCTAAAAGTGCTCCGTAGATGAGACTTTCAGCATACTGAGGTAGCAATACCTCTAAGATATCTTCTTGTGAAGGTTCAAATTCATAAGAAGTTTGTTTTTTGTTTGCAGCTAAATCCGTTAATGGTAAAAGCTTCTTCTCTGTTATGTCGTGTTGAATCGCACTTACAAAGTGGTTATACCACATGTAAAGCTCATCATACGTACCATCCGTGAACATATTCACAGTCGCATTTGCAATATCCTTAATCTCAGCGAAAGAAGGCTGATCAGATAAACCAGCGATTTCTAGGCTAACAGAAATTCCTCTTTTTACAAAGAAGTCACGGCCAACACGACCGATTGCGATTACAGTAAATTCATCTGTGCTTTTATGACGTTTTTGCATCGCCTGGTATGCACCACGAATCACGTTACTGTTATATGCACCAGCTAATCCACGGTCAGATGTAATCACGATATAAGCAGTCTTTTTAATTGGTCTGTGTAGTAGCATTGGATGACTTGCATCAGAGCTGCCCACTGCGATATTTGCAACGACCTCTTGAATTTTTTCCATATATGGAACAAACGATTTTGCATTTGCTTCAGCACGGCTAAATTTAGATGCCGATACCATCTGCATCGCTTTTGTAATTTGACTTGTTTTCTTTGTTGAAGTGATTCTCGTTTTTATATCACGTAAGGATGCCAAAGGTTCTCACCACCTTTTCCTCGATTTTTCGTAAACGCTTTGGAACCGAGTCTTCCTAGCTATTCAGACAAGCGACGCGCCATGAAAGCACGCCGCTACTCAATCAAATGCGCCTTGGCGTATTTGCGCCCAGATTTTTTCGAGCATGCTCGAAAACTTTCCTTTGAAAATCGCATGTCTCCGCCGGAGGCTTTAACTTTATTCAGCCAGGGGCTGAACAAAGTTAATTACTCAGATACCGCAAAAGTCTTTTTGAAGTCGTTGATCGCAGAAGTAAATACTTCGTCCTCTGGAAGTTTTCCAGTTGATCTGATGTGATCAAAAATTTCAGCTTTACGGTTATGTTCTAACCATACGAAGTATTCTTCCTCGAAACGAAGAATATCTTCTACTGGAATATCATCTAAGAATCCACGAGTTAATGCATATAGAATCGCAACTTGCTTTTCTACTGCTATTGGCTTATTTAGACCTTGTTTTAATACTTCTACTGTACGTGCACCACGGTTAAGTTTCGCTTGAGTTGCTTTATCAAGATCTGAACCGAACTGAGCGAATGCTTCTAATTCACGGTAAGAAGCAAGGTCAAGACGTAATGTACCTGATACCTTCTTCATCGCATTGATTTGAGCAGATCCACCAACACGTGATACGGATAACCCTGCGTTAACGGCAGGACGTACACCTGAGAAGAATAAGTCAGATTGTAAGAAGATTTGTCCGTCAGTAATCGAGATAACGTTTGTTGGAATATATGCAGATACGTCACCAGCTTGTGTTTCAATGAACGGTAAAGCTGTAATCGATCCGCCACCTTTTGCGTCAGAAAGCTTCGCAGCACGCTCAAGAAGGCGAGAGTGTAGGTAGAATACATCCCCTGGATATGCTTCACGACCTGGAGGACGACGTAGTAATAATGAAAGCTCACGGTATGCAGAAGCTTGTTTTGTTAAGTCATCATAAATAACTAAAACGTGCTTACCATTGTACATGAACTCTTCACCCATTGTTACACCCGCATAAGGAGCTAAGAATAACATTGGAGCTGGTTGAGATGCAGAAGCAGTTACAACGATTGTGTAATCTAATGCACCGTTTTTACGTAATGTTTCAACAACACCACGAACTGTTGATTCCTTTTGACCAATTGCAACGTAAATACAAATCATATTTTCGTTCTTTTGGTTAAGGATTGTGTCGATTGCAACAGCTGTTTTACCTGTTTGACGGTCACCGATGATCAACTCACGCTGACCACGACCGATTGGAATTAATGCGTCAATCGCTTTGATACCAGTTTGTAATGGTTCATGAACAGATTTACGGTCCATGATTCCAGGAGCTGGACTTTCGATTGGACGAGTTTTAGTAGTTTCGATTGGACCAAGACCATCAACTGGTTGTCCTAGAGAGTTAACAACACGGCCGATCAATGCTTCACCAACTGGAACCTCCATGATACGTCCTGTACGACGTACTTCGTCACCTTCACGAATATCTGTGAAAGGACCTAGGATGATAATACCAACGTTGTTTTCTTCAAGGTTTTGTGCCATACCCATGACACCGTTTGAAAATTCAACGAGTTCTCCAGCCATGACATTGTCGAGGCCATGAGCACGTGCGATACCGTCACCGACACTGATAACCGTACCAACTTCGCTCACTTGTATTTCAGACTGATAGTTTTCAATTTGCTTTTTTATCAGCGCACTAATTTCTTCAGCTTTGATGCTCATGAATTTCACCCCTATCTTTTAGCAATAAGTTCACGCTCTAAGCGCTCTAACTTACCTTTTACACTTCCATCATATATACGATTTCCGATTCGGAGCTTAACGCCACCAATCAGACTTGGATCTACAATGTTTTGAATACGTAATGTTGCTTTTCCAACCTTGACTGCAAATACGCTTGAGATTCCTACTTCCTCTGAGTCTGTTAAAGGACGTACAGAGTAAACAGTTGCATCGGCAATTCCGCGCTTGTCATTTGCTAATGTTATAAATTCATCCGCAACGTCAGCGATAATATTTTCACGATGACGGTCAATAAGTAAATGTAACGTATTTAATGTCATCTGTGAAAAACCTTGGAAGGATTGTGTTACAATCGCTTTTTTCTTATCGATTGACAGCTTTGGATTACTTAATACAGATTGGAAGTCATTGCTATTTGAAAACACTTGTTTAACCGTACGAATTTCTTCTTCGTACTGATCAAGTGCATTTTGTTCACTTGCTAATTGAAAAAGAGCTACTGCATATCGCTTTGCTACGATTCCTTTGCTCATCGCCCTTCTCCTACCTCTTGAATATATTCGTTAATTAACTTCTCTTGATCTGCAAGGCTAAGTTCCTTTTCGATAACCTTAGAAGCAACTAACACTGAAAGTGATGCAACCTGTTCACGTAAAGCTGTAATAGCTTGTTCCTTTTCTTGAACGATTTCTTGCTTTGCAGCTTCCTTTAAACGGTTGGCTTCGTCACGAGCAGCTTGGATAATACCTTCCTTCTGCTCTTCACCTAATTTACGTGCATTTTCGATTAATTCAGAAGCTTCTGTACGTGATTTTTTAAGTAGCTCACGTTGTTCTTCTGCTAATTTTTTCGCTTCTTGGTGATTTTGCTCTGCAGTATTAATTTCATTTGCGATATGTTCTTCACGTTGTTTCATGATATTCATGATTGGACCGAACGCAAATTTACGAAGTAACGCTAATAAAACGATGAATACAACCAATTGGAAAATGATATCTCCAAGGTTAACAGGCAATCCACCAGCGGCAGCGCCTAAGACAAAAAGATCTAACACCTATATTCCCTCCTTTTCCGAGTCGAATGGAAGTCCTTAATTTCATCTTCAAGTGCGAAATAAGCACATTTGTTTAAAATTTTTTTGGGTAATACAAAGGAATGGCGAAGGTTCTCTTGGAATGATCTTCGCCATTTTGTTATTGTTGCCTTCACTTTTAGTGTTACGAAATAAGGGAATCACCTTACACGAAACTTCAAGGAAAGCTCCAGAGAAATCATGCTTATGCGCCGTATACCATGAACGCGATAACTACTGCGATGATAGGAATCGCCTCTACTAACGCAACCCCGATGAACATAGTAGTTTGAAGTTTACCTTGTGCTTCTGGTTGACGAGCAATCCCCTCAACTGTACGAGATACGATAAGACCGTTACCGATACCAGCACCTAGTGCCGCTAAACCAATTGCAATTGCTGCTGCTAATAAACCCATTGAAATAGTCCTCCTTTAATTGTATAAAAAATTTATAATAATTGATTTTTGTTTGCCCAAAAAGTCTCATTTTGGACAAGGTTTATTTTTAATGGTCTGTACTCACTTTGTGAGATATATAAACCATTGTTAACATTGTAAAGATGTATGCCTGGATAACACCAATAAAGACACTAAATCCTTGCCACGCAATCATCGGAATAAAGGCTCCGATTGTACCAAGAATTCCTCCGAAGATGCTTTCACCATAACCACTTACAGCCATACCAGCAATTAATCCTAATAGAATCTCACCGGCATAGATGTTACCAAATAGACGTAGTCCGAGAGTTAATGTGTTTGCAAATTCTTCGATAATTTTTAATGGGAACATAAATGACATAGGTTTAAAGAAATCTTTACCGTATTCTCTAGCACCCTTCATCTTTATTCCATAGTAATGCGATAAACCAACAACCATAACAGCTAGTGTTAACGTAATCGTTGGATCAGCAGTTGGGGACTTCCACCATAATTGATGATCAAAAATGATCGCAAACGGCAACCCTAGAAAGTTTGATACAAGGATATACATTAGTAACGTAATCCCTAGTATTTGGAAGCGTCCACCTGTTTTCCAGTCCATCGAACTTTTAATAATTCCTCGAACAAAGTCCATGACCCATTCCATAAAGTTCTGAGCACCGGTTGGCTTCATTGCAAGGGTACGAGTTCCAAGAACCGCGATAATGAAGACAATTACACTCGCAATTGTGATCATTAGGATGTTAGATGTGCTAAACCAAAGTCCAAACAATTTAAACGTAGGAGCTTCGTGACCCAACAGTATTCACCTCTCTTCCCATATTGTGTAGCGCATAGCTTTGCTTTGCGCTTTAGTCTATTTTTGAAGTTTTTGAAAAAAGAAATCTATCATAATGACAAAATAAGCTGTCATTAATCCAATAACCATACTACCTAGATGAAACTTTTCTGGATACTCCATAACGACCAATACCGCCAAACCTGCAACCGCCATTCTAGACATTGTTCCAAGCGAACGGACTGTTCGTCCTTCTTCAAAAGCTTTCGTAACTTGCTTGTTTTTTCGAGCCAAAGTAAATAGAATCCACAGACTTCCTAGAGTTCCTATTATTAATCCTAAAAAGACCGATTTATATGCAGTGAATCCCCAGCCTAGAACATAGATTGAAAGTAAGTAGAATATGTATTTACGATATCTCGTAAACGCTATGGTTAGATCCTGCATATCAAGTTAATCTCCTGAGAAAAAATGATTGACTAGACGAAGTGTTGCATAGACTCCTGCTGCTAGTCCTAATAGAAGGCCAAGAATTAAAAATAGTGGTTCAGTGGCTAGCATCTGATCAATCCATCTACCTAGGAAGATGCCTACTAGAATTGATCCTACTAATTGAGATAGAATACCAGACATAAGCGCATAGGCTCGTAAAGGATGCTTGTCATTTTTAGGCATCAGCATACCCCACTTTAAGCGTAAAAAGGTAGGTTTTAACGTGTCAGAAAATACTCAATTTTTCAAGTAATCCCTATATGAAAACCTTCTCATTCATACCCTTTGTAAGCATACAATAGGCACCTATTAATGTCAATTGTTTGCAAGGAAAAAGTTCACCTTCTCACAAGCGATTTCAACGTGTTCCACATCCGCTTACAAAACGCGTTTTAATCATGATTTTTGTTAGTCCTATTGACGTAGTACTAATTCAAAATTCACTCTTTGTTCACAAAAAATTCATAATTAGGTAACCAAAAGACTAAATACGCAAAGGCGAATTTAGTTTTTTATCTTATTGTTCGAAAGTTTCCTCTGAAAAATCGTGACATCTTCCAGCTTAAACATAATTTAGCAGAAGTGTTCGACTTCTGCTAATTATGTTTAATGGCCGCCTATCATTGTATCTTCAAATGAGATTTCTGTTTCAAGTATATCCTCTTTGCCTGCTTTTCTAACAAAGATGATCGCCTTAAAAACCCCTCGCAAGTTTCGTTCTTTCCGATCCACTGCTTTCTCTACTAATCCTCTTTCAACATTTCGATCCCAATCTAAAAATGTCACAAACCTCAAACTGTCAGGATTATACAGAACAATTCCATACTCATCTGCCCCACCCGGCAAGTATAATTCATACCTGAACACATCCTCTTTATCCCCTTTACCAAATTGAAAGCCCATGATTCGAGGATAATCGGGTTCTTCGATCACATACATATATGGAATATGATATCGATTTTTCCCTTCTTTTAAAAAAATATTCCCATGGTGGAGGCCAGCACCAATTGTACTTGGTGTGATATCAAGTCCGATGGTGATCACCTTTTTTTGCTTCGGTTCTAGTGTAAATGGAATTGGTATGTCCCATTGGATTCCTTTTATGTTTTTTGGAAATTCGAAGGAATACTTCTTTTCATCATTAGACTGATTATCTACCGTTATGTTTATCCTTTTTTCTGTACGTCCATCCTGATGATGAAGCAACCCCGCCGAAAATGAACCCGGATAGATGAGAGTTTCCGAATGAATGGCTTGATGGAGTTGAATTCTACCCGCTCCTTGTTCATATGGCTTGTATAAGGTTCCATCCTCTTTTTCTAAAAGTCGTGCCGTATTCATAAGCGCGGCTTTTATTTGTTCAGGTGTCCAATTAGGGTGGGCCTGCTTTAAAAGCGCACTTGCTCCAGCCACATGAGGTGCTGCCATACTTGTTCCTTGCATTTGCTCATACCCATCTGGAATCGTACTGTCAATTGCGACCCCTGGCGCCACCACGTCGGGCTTAATCGCCCATGTATGTGTAACAGGTCCTCTGGAGCTAAAGGTAGCAATCGTGTCTTTTATAGGCTGGAATGAAGTTTTGGCAACATTGTTTTGTGACTTAATTTGTTTCTTGAGCCATTCCCCGTCTTCCTTTGAAAGGGATGCAACCGGTATTGGAAGCTCCTGATCAATCGAACCCGAGAAGTTCCCATCTGTGTTGTTATAGATCAAAACCGCAATCGCTTCGGCTTCGAGAGCGCGAACGGCTTTTTCTGTAAATGTAATTTGCCCTCTTTCCATTAAGACAATTTTGTTTTTTACCTTTGGAAATGTTTTTTCCGTGCCTATCCCCGCATGAACAACTTCATATTTCTTTTGGAGCTTCCAAGGTATCGAACCTTGAAATGGTATAAGCTGAATTTTTCGTTCTGCGAATCCAACCGCTAGAAATGGCAGAGTCATTGGCGGTGTCGATGCGCCAACAGATATCGCCTTTGATGACGTTCCAGGTGAACCAACTGTCCATACCTTTGGACCTGAATTTCCACTGGAAGTTACCGCGACAATCCCTTTTTCAGTCGCTTTATCTAACGCAAGACTTGTTGGCCAGTCCGGTCCATTAATGGTATTTCCAAGCGAAAGATTAATAATATCGACTTTATCCTCAATCGCTTTATCGATGGCTGCAATTACCTGTTCAGAGGTTCCCATTCCTCCTGGACCAAGTGCACGATAGCCCACGATATCAGCCTCAGGTGCAACTCCTTTGACCTTTCCATTTGCTGCAATGATCCCTGAAACATGGGTTCCATGTGAGGTGTTACGCCCTTCAACTCCCCTTGTCTCCATTGGATCGTCGTCACCATCAACGAGATCATAACCCCCCTTATAATTTCTCCTGAGGTCTGGATGTGTGTAATCAATACCGGTATCAATCACTCCAACCTTTACGCCCTTTCCAGTTAAGCGATGATCCTTATCATCAAAATGACTGCGAATTTCATCCCCACCAATAAAAGGAACACTCTCTTCAACAGAGGCTTTATAGGTAGCAACCGGGGAACTATGCCTGATGCCAGGCTCAGTTTGTAGCTTTTGAATATCACGTCTTTTTCCAGTTACTGAAAAACCCCGAAACACATGCTTGTAAATGTGGTTAATTTTTATAGAGGAATAGTTTGTTTTTGTTCTTTCAATTAAAGACTTAAATTGATTTTCGTCTGTAATGATAATTTCATGCACGATTTCATCCATATTCTCTTTCGGTAATGGGGGCCTGTCCGGAAAACGGTGTGCATAGCCAGGAATGGTTGAAAATAGAAGAGTCATACACATACAAATTCCAAGTAACATTTTCACAAAAAAACCACCTCTTTGAGATAGCATTTCTCAAAAGGTGGTCGAATATGTTTTATTTCGTACCGAACAAACGGTCTCCAGCATCTCCAAGACCTGGGACGATATATCCATGGTCATTTAACTTCTCATCAAGTGCCGCAATGTAGATATCAACATCAGGATGGGCATTTTTCATTGCCTCAACACCCTCTGGTGCTGCAACTAGACACATAAACTTAATATTTGTAGCCCCACGTTTCTTTAACGCGTTGATCGCTTCAACAGCTGAACCGCCTGTAGCAAGCATTGGGTCCACCACGATGAATTCACGTTCTTTAATATCAGAAGGCATTTTAAAATAATACTCAACTGGCTGTAAGGTTTCAGGATCACGATATAACCCAATATGGCCAACCTTTGCAGCAGGGATCAAGCGTAAAATTCCGTCTACCATTCCTAAACCAGCTCGAAGAATCGGCACAATCCCGATCTTTTTCCCAGATAAAATCTTTGAGTTCGCCTTAGCTACAGGTGTTTCAACCTCTACTTCCTCAAGCGACATATCACGAGTGATTTCAAAAGCCATTAAGCTTGCAACCTCGTCGACTAACTCGCGGAATTCCTTTGTACCTGTATTGATATCACGTATGTATGTAAGCTTGTGTTGAATAAGTGGGTGATCAAAAACGTACACTTTCCCCATCGTTCATCTCTCCTTTTTTGAGTATGCTTCTTTTAGAATTTCCATCAGATGAAAAAATAACACCACGAACTGCATTTTTCACACTTCATTAAATTTTACAGAAAAAACAAAGCATGTTCAAGGCGAAACGAAAAATTACAAATTTTAAAATAAGTAGGAAACCGATTTACATTTTTATACAAAAGTGATATCATAATAATATAAGTTAAATATCGAAATGAAATGAGGTTGATCGCATGAAAGAAAAACAAGTATGGAAGCTTAATGGTTTTTTAGGTGTTCTTGTCATTGCTGTTTTCATTGCACTAGCTGTCATGATGCTGATTAACACAAAGATTGTGTTTGGAATTCTATTTGCCGCTCTTGCGGTGATTCTAGCTTCTGGTATTACAATTATTCAACCTAACAAAGCAGGCGTTGTGATCTTCTTCGGAAAATATTTAGGAACAATTCGCGACAGTGGAATGTTTTTAACGGTTCCCTTTTCTCTTCGCCGATCTGTGTCGCTACGCGTGAACAACTTTAATAGTAAAAAGCTCAAAGTAAATGACGTCGAGGGAAATCCAATTGAAATTGCTGCGGTTATCGTTTACAAGGTCGTTGATTCTGCGAAGGCAGTATTTGATGTAGACCATTATGAGGAATTCGTTGAAATTCAAAGTGAAACAGCGATTCGCCATGTTGCTACACGCTATCCATATGACACATTTGAAAATGTAGAGTTAACCTTGCGCGGAAATTCTGAGGAAATCTCAAACGAATTGGCTGCCGAGCTACAGGATCGTTTAAAAGTGGCTGGAGTACAGGTTCTCGAGGCCCGTCTCACTCATCTTGCCTATTCAACTGAAATTGCCCAAGCGATGCTTCAACGTCAGCAAGCCACAGCCATTATTGCAGCTCGTCAAAAAATTGTCGAAGGTGCAGTTGGAATGGCACAAATGGCAATCAAGCAGCTCGAGCAGGATAAAACAGTTGACCTTGATGATGAGCGAAAGGTTCAAATGGTGAATAACCTTCTAGTCGCGATTGTTTCTGAAAAATCCACTCAACCTGTCATTAATGCAGGAACTCTCTATTGATGAGTGACAAGCATGTCTAAGAAAAAGAGTTTTCCGTTGCGGCTAGATCCTGACCTCTATGAAATTTTACAAAAATGGGCTGCCGATGATTTTCGAAGTGTCAACAGCCATATTGAGTTTCTGTTAAGGGAAGCAGCAAAGAAGGCCGGAAGAGTTCCGAAAAATAAACAGTAATTTGAGTATGCGCTTGGACTTGGGTCCAGGCGCTTTGTTTTTGGCAGTAACTTTGTGTTTTCGGGGTAGGCATCTTTGGCGATCTGTACTCCCATATTGAATATATCGGTCTTAAAATCAGATATATAGGACCAATTTTTGAAATATATCGCCCTTAAATTTTGGTATATCGGTCCAAGTTTTAAATATATCGACCCTAGTTTTGAAAATATCGGACCTAGTTTATGGTTTATTGAACAAAAAAACTGTATCGGTGGAAGTTTTTTCGGGGATTGTGCCCCAGGTTCCGGGAATTGTGACCTAACTCGGAAAAATTGTGCCCTATCTTCGATTATTTGTGCCCTAACCTTTAAGAATTGTGCCCTATCATCCAATAATTGTGCCCTATCTTAAAAAGACAGGACCCCTAAAAGGGAGTCCTGTCTTCCAACATATTAATACTCTTTATAAAGTACGAACTTGCTAGTCAATGCTTCTACACGCCCGCTTGCTTCAGCTAGCTTCGCTTCGTCTTCTGTATTTTTTAATGCAAATGCGATGATTGACGCAATTTCATCCATATCCTCTAAACCAAAGCCTCTACTTGTTACAGCAGCTGTACCGATACGGATACCACTTGTTACAAATGGGCTTTCGGGATCGAATGGAATCGTGTTTTTGTTAACAGTAATGCCGACATCGTCAAGAACCTTTTCAGCCACTTTACCAGTTAGACCTAAAGAACGAACATCAACTAGTAATAAGTGATTGTCAGTTCCGCCAGATACTAGATCTAATCCTTCTTTTTGTAAAGAATCAGCTAATCTAGCCGCATTATCGACGATATTTTTAGTGTATTGCTTGAACTCATCAGTTAGTGCTTCACCAAACGCAACTGCCTTCGCTGCAATTACGTGCATTAATGGACCACCTTGGATTCCAGGGAAAATCGACTTATCAATTTTCTTCGCAAACTCTTCTTTACAAAGAATCATACCACCACGTGGCCCACGTAATGTTTTATGAGTAGTTGTTGTAACGAAATCAGCGTATGGAACTGGGTTTTCGTGAAGACCTGTTGCCACTAAACCAGCGATGTGAGCCATGTCTACCATTAAGTATGCGCCCACTTCGTCCGCGATTTCTCTAAACTTTTTAAAATCAATGGCACGTGGATATGCACTCGCACCTGCAACGATCAACTTTGGCTTATGTTCTATTGCTTTAGCACGTACATCGTCGTAATTGATTTGATGTGTTTCAGGATCTACTCCGTACTCCACGAAATTATATTGAACTCCACTGAAGTTTACCGGACTACCATGTGTTAAATGTCCACCATGGGAAAGATTCATCCCAAGTACAGTGTCACCCTGTTCTAGGATTGTAAAGTATACAGCCATATTCGCTTGTGCCCCAGAGTGTGGCTGAACATTTGCGTGCTCAGCACCGAAGATTTCCTTCGCACGGTCTCTTGCAATGTTTTCTGCAACATCCACATGCTCACAACCACCGTAGTATCGACGGCCAGGATACCCTTCTGCATATTTATTTGTTAATACAGAACCTTGAGCTTCCATGACTGCTTCACTTACAAAGTTTTCAGATGCAATCAATTCAATTTTAGTACGTTGTCTTTCTAGTTCATCTTGTATTGCACGAAATACTTGTTGATCTTGCTCCGATAAATGTTTCATTTGGAATCCTCCTTTTATTCAATGTATCAATTATTCAGCTAATTTGAAAAATACTTTACCATTGTAACACTTTTATTCGGAAGTAGGAAGATTAAGTTTTTGATTAGATTTGAGTTGAAATCGCTTTAAAATAGGGGTTTTGGCGGTTGTGATAGTACCACTATTGGTTTTTGAGGTAACTAAATAGAATTACATTACTTTTATAAAATACGAACATTTAACTATTATCTGTTGGATATCGTTCATTTATATAGAACCAGAGGGACGGTTCT
>NZ_JBALOQ010000004.1:85055-162986 GCF_036962705.1 Bacillus sp. JJ1562 | reverse complement strand
GGCAAACAAAAGATCAGCCAATATGGTTGGTCTTTTTTGCAATTTGGGAGGTTGCAGTGTGTGAAAGAGAAACGCTAATAGAATCGTGCCGCATTTGCGATTGAAATGGACAAAAGGGGAATGAAAAGTTCAGATGCGTTCCACTTTTGGGAGTAATAATGTGTGAAAGGTAACGCAAAGTGTCGAATTGTTCCCGTTTGATGGCATAATGAAGTGAAAAGGTAACGAAAGCACTATTAAAGGTATATCACCCAGATAAACGGTATATCACCAAGCTGCAAACGATAAATGATATACCGCAACCGCCATAATTAGTATATACCGCCACTCCAAAAAGGAAGTTGGCATACCAAAACGCCAAAAATCGTCATTATACTCTCATCATTTTTTGAAACCAAGACATCATCCATTCCGTATAAATACATATAGTAAAGACTGTTAAAAGGAGGACCTCCGATGCTCGCTGGATTCATCGTGTGTTTTTTTGTAGGCCTGTTTTGTATCTTTATGGGGTTTTTGGTTTGGAAGAAAAAGCATCTTTCGCTTATTGCTGGTTATAATGGGGAAACCTATAAGGGTGATAAGGAGAAGCTAGCAAAAGTAGTGGGCATATTTACGATCATCATTGGTTTGCTTACCATTTTATTGCCCTTTGGGCTGGAGTTTGTAAGTGGGTTTATTGGCTTGCTTTTTGGCGCCATCATCGTGATTGGCTCGATTGTCCTTGTTATATATGTAAATAAATTAAATAAGCCAACTGATCCAAAATAACCAATCCCCCACTGTATGTGAGGGATTTTCTTATTATTATTTATCGCGATCTAGTACCTCCACTTTTTTTCTGGAGTCGTCGGGAATTTGTTTGTGGAGGTGGATGAGGAGGAGTCCTCTTTTGTAGCTTGCTTTAATGCGGTCTTCTTTTACTGTGTATGGGAGTTGGATCTCCCGTTCAAATCTTCCTTGAAAGATGCCTTCTTGCACGATATCAAAGCCTCTAAAGTTCAAATTGATTTTTCCTTGTACTTCTAGGGTCTGATGGTTTACATAAATGTCGACGTCCTCCACTTTTGCGAGTCCTGGAAGGCTTAACACGACTAAGAGCTCATTTTCGCCTTGGTAGATATTTAGCTGAGAATGGGCGTTATCGAAGAATGGAGTGAATTCGTTCCAAAATTCATCACCAAAAAAATGGTCCCATTGTTTTCGCCAATCATTCATATTTTTAAATTGGTCCATTTTCATGGGCTGTAGTTCCCCCCTTTAAATTCTAGAGTTCGAGTAACGTAGTATATGGTAAAAAGGGTATGTGTGTGCCTACAAAGAAATTCATGATAATATGTTTTGGAGAGGGATCATTTCGAGAAAATGTTTAGTACAATGTCATCTTTGGAAAGATAAGTGAAGGAATAATTCCTAAGGGGGAGTTTAATTGTTAGCGAATGCGTATATCATGGTTGTTATTATTTTAGTCATTAATATAGTATATGTGTCCTTTTTTACGATTCGGATGATCCTGACGATGAAGGGGCAGCGGTATATGGCTGCGTTGATTAGTACGGTTGAGGTTGTCATTTATGTCGTTGGGCTTGGTTTAGTGCTTGATAATTTAAACCAGATTCAAAATTTAATTGCGTATGCAGTTGGGTACGGAATCGGTGTAATTGTCGGGATGAAGATTGAAGAAAAGCTTGCGCTTGGGTATATTACCGTTAGTGTGATTACTAAGGAATATGAAATGGATTTACCTAAGCTTTTACGTGAAGAAGGGTATGGGGTTACGACCTGGATGTCCCAAGGAAGGGAAGGCGATAGATTGTCGATGACGATTTTAACTCCACGCAAATATGAGATGAAATTATATAAAACCATTACCGATGTAGACCCAAAAGCATTTGTGGTTGCATATGAACCAAAGTCCATTCATGGCGGATTCTGGGTGAGGGCTGTAAGGAGAGGGAAGCTTGAATCATGAGTAAACCAAAAAAACAAAAATTTGTGGTTAAAGAGAATGAGACAATTGACCAATGCCTTGACCGGATGAAGGCTGAAGGGTATTTTCCTGTTAGAAGAATGGAGGAACCTGTGTTTCAGGAGATTAAGCGCAACGGGGAGATTGTCGTCGAGCCATGCGGGAGAAAGGTTATTTTTGAAGGGGAATTACAGTAAAACACGAACGTTAAAAATGGAAAATTTGTAAAACGTTCGATATTAATTGACAATTGAATAATACTGTTGTTAAGATTAGGTTAGAAAATATACCTCATATAATCTTGGGAATATGGCCCATAAGTTTCTACCCGATAACCGTAAATTATTGGACTATGAGGGAAAAGTATAATTTTACCTATTCTTGAAATGAAATGCTCAGGTAGGATTGCTTTCCCCTTTTGGAAATCAGTCTTGACCTGGGCATTTTTACTTTATTCAGCAGAAATCCCTATTTTAATTAGTAAAAATGTTTGTTGAAATAATGGAAAATAAAAGTGGTAGTATTTGATTGATTACAATTTAGGAGGATCTTATGAACCCAGTAGTTGGTGTAATTATGGGAAGTACTTCAGATTGGGAAACGATGAAGGAAGCTTGCAATGTGTTAGATGAGATTGGAATTCCTTATGAAAAAAAGGTTGTGTCTGCTCATCGTACACCAGATCTTATGTTTGAATATGCGGAAAAGGCGAAGGAACGAGGCATCAAGGTCATCATTGCAGGAGCAGGTGGAGCGGCACATTTACCAGGAATGGTTGCGGCAAAGACAACTTTACCTGTAATCGGAGTTCCCGTTCAATCAAGAGCATTAAATGGACTCGATTCCCTATTATCCATTGTTCAAATGCCCGGTGGAGTACCGGTTGCGACAGTTGCGATTGGTAAAGCAGGTGCAACAAATGCAGGATTACTAGCAGCCTCCATTCTTGGGACATCCAATCAAGAATGGGATCAAAAGCTTGTTGATATAAGAGAAACTAGAAAAATTCAAGTACTAGAAAGTAGTGATGAGCTTGAATAATCGAATTATACCAGGGCAAACCATTGGGATTATTGGTGGCGGTCAGCTTGGTCGGATGATGGCCATTTCGGCTAAGGAAATGGGATTTTTCGTTGCTGTCCTAGACCCAACTCCGAATTCACCATGTGGACAAGTAGCGGATATCGAAATTACCGCCAATTACGAAGACCTTGAAGCAATTAAACAATTAGCAAGCGTGAGTGATGTGATCACGTATGAATTTGAAAATATAGATTATGGAGCATTAACATGGCTTGAAGAAAATGCGAATTTACCTCAAGGCAGTCATTTATTAAAAATAACCCAGGATCGTGGTACAGAAAAAAGTGCGATTCAGGAAATTGGCTTACAAGTCGCACCTTTCCTACTAGTGGAAAGTGAAGAGCAATTGGCTGAGGCTGTTGAGAAAATCGGTGTCCCATCCGTTTTAAAAACGTGTCGTGGTGGGTATGACGGAAAAGGTCAGTTTGTCTTGAAAAAGAGTGCTGATATCAAAGAGGCAGCAAAACTTCTTGTGTCTGGAAAGTGCATATTAGAAGCGTGGGTACCTTTTGAAAAAGAAATTTCCGTAATTGTCACAAGAAATCCGGCAGGTGAGGCTAAAGCTTTTCCAGTTGCAGAGAACATTCATGTGGATAATATTCTGCACCAATCCATTGTACCCGCAAGGATTTCGGAAAAAACGGAAATCAAAGCAAAAGAAATGGCGATGAAGCTTGCATCTGAGTTTCATTTAGTTGGGACATTAGCGGTTGAAATGTTTGTGAATAAAGATGGAGAAATCTTCATCAATGAATTAGCGCCACGTCCACATAACTCTGGTCATTATTCAATTGATGCATGTGAGACGTCCCAATTTGAGCAGCATGTTCGCTCAGTATGCAATTGGCCACTGGGGGAAACAACCCTATTGCGACCGGTTGTAATGTCCAATATTTTAGGTGAGCATGTTCAACCCTTACTTGAAAAAGTGTCACTTTTATCAGGTGTGAAGGTTCACCTATATGGGAAAAAAGAAGCAAAAGTGAAAAGAAAGATGGGGCATGTTACCGTCTTAGCAAATACAGCAGAAGAGGCACTAGAAAAGTCAAACTCCTTGCAAGTTTGGAATGCCTCACCAATGCCTATCTAATAAACCTTAAACCGACTAGGAGGAAAAATTACATGTATAAAGTAAAAGTTTATGTAACATTACGTGAGAGTGTTTTAGATCCACAAGGAAGTGCTGTGAAGGGATCCTTACATCAATTAAATTATCATGAAGTTCAGGATGTTCGTATCGGTAAGTATATGGAACTAACGATAGAAAAAACAGTAGCTGACCTTGACAAAACAGTTAAGGAAATTTGTGAAAAGCTATTAGCAAATACGGTGATTGAGGATTACCGTTATGAGGTTGAGGAGGTTGTCACACAGTGAAATTTGCCGTAATCGTGTTTCCAGGCTCAAATTGTGATGTTGATATGTATCATGCGGTGAAGGATGCGCTAGGTGAAGAAGTCGAGTATGTCTCACATCATGCAACCAATCTAGATGAGTTCGATGGCATATTGCTTCCGGGAGGATTCTCTTATGGAGATTATCTACGTACTGGGGCACTTGCTCGTTTTTCAAATGTGATGGAAGAGGTTGTAAAAGCAGCTGAGGCAGGTAAGCCAATTCTTGGTGTGTGTAACGGATTCCAAATTTTATTAGAAGCAGGGCTTTTACCAGGTGCGATGCGTCGTAATGAAAAGCTAAAGTTTATGTGTCGACCAGTTGAACTGCGTGTTGAAAACAACAAATCAATGTTTACTTCTGAATATGAAGCGGGTGAAGTAATCACAGTTCCGATTGCCCATGGTGAGGGGAACTATTATTGTGATGAAGAAACACTTGCTAGATTACAAGAAAATAATCAAATCGCATTCACATATAACGGAACAAATCCAAATGGAAGTATTGCAGATATCGCAGGTATTACAAATGAACGTGGAAATGTGCTAGGAATGATGCCTCATCCAGAGAGAGCGGTTGAGGATTTACTAGGTAGTGCAGATGGAATTAAGCTATTTCAATCAATTGTGAAAAATTGGAGGTTAGCAGCAAATGTCGTTACTTCTTGAACCGAATCCGCAGCAAATTAAGGAAGAAAAAATATATAGTGAAATGGGCTTAAGTGATTCAGAGTTTGAATTAGTCGAAAAAATTCTATGTAGACTTCCTAACTATACAGAGACTGGGTTGTTCTCTGTTATGTGGTCTGAACACTGTAGCTATAAAAACTCAAAGCCTGTATTAAAAAAATTTCCAGTAACTGGTGAACGTGTACTTCAAGGGCCTGGTGAAGGTGCTGGAATTGTTGATATTGGGGATAACCAAGCGGTTGTTTTTAAAATTGAAAGTCATAACCACCCTTCAGCAGTTGAGCCATATCAGGGAGCAGCAACAGGTGTGGGCGGAATTATCCGTGACGTATTCTCAATGGGAGCAAGACCGATTGCTTTATTAAACTCACTTCGTTTCGGAGAACTTACTTCTCCACGAGTGAAGTATTTGTTTGAAGAAGTAGTAGCTGGAATCGCTGGCTACGGAAACTGTATCGGAATTCCAACAGTTGGTGGGGAAATTCAATTTGATGCTTCCTATGAAGGAAATCCTCTTGTTAACGCTATGTGTCTTGGTCTAATCAACCACGAAGATATTCAAAAAGGTCAGGCAAAAGGTGTCGGCAACACAGTCATGTATATTGGTGCCAAAACGGGACGCGATGGTATCCACGGTGCAACTTTTTCTTCTGTGGAACTTTCAGAGGAATCTGATGAGAAACGATCAGCTGTACAGGTTGGAGATCCTTTTATGGAAAAATTATTGCTTGAAGCTTGCTTAGAACTTGTAAAATGTGATGCTCTAGTCGGAATTCAAGACATGGGTGCGGCAGGTTTAACAAGTTCATCAGCGGAAATGGCAAGTAAAGCTGGATCAGGAATTGAAATGAATCTTGACCTTGTTCCACAACGTGAAACAGGCATGACCGGTTATGAAATGATGCTGTCTGAATCACAAGAACGTATGCTAATCGTTGTTGAAAAGGGAAGAGAGCAAGAGATTCAAGATATCGTAAATAAATATGACCTAGAAGCTGTGGCAATCGGAAAGGTAACAGATGATAAACAACTTCGCTTGGTACACAATGGTGAAGTGATTGCAGATGTACCGGTCGATGCTTTAGCAGAAGAGGCACCTATCTATCATAAGCCTTCAAGTGAGCCTGCTATGTATCGTGAATTTAAAGAAATGAAAGTTGAAGCTCCTAAGCTTGAAAATGTAGGGCAAACTCTTCAAGATTTACTTGCGCAGCCTACAATAGCAAGTAAGGAATGGGTGTATGACCAATATGACTACATGGTTCGTACCAATACAGTTGTAGCTCCGGGTTCGGATGCTGCTGTCGTAAGAATCCGTGATACAAGGAAAGCTCTAGCGATGACAACAGACTGTAACTCTAGATATCTCTATTTAGATCCAGAGGTTGGTGGACAAATCGCGGTTAGTGAAGCAGCTCGAAATATCGTTTGCTCCGGTGCTGCACCACTTGCGATTACAGATAACTTAAACTTTGGTAATCCAGAGAATCCAGAAATTTTTTGGCAGATTGAAAAAGCAGCAGATGGAATTAGTGAGGCATGCCGTGTGTTAAATACACCAGTTATTGGTGGAAACGTTTCTCTTAATAATGAAACGAACGGAAAAGCTATATATCCAACGCCAGTCATCGGAATGGTTGGATTGATTGATGATGTTTCCCATATTACGACTCAGGAATTTAAAGAAGCAGGCGACCTTGTGTATGTAATCGGTGAAGCGAAAGAAGAATTCGCGGGCAGTGAACTTCAAAAATTAATCCATGGAGAAATTTTTGGTCCAGTTCCTGAACTAGATTTAGAGATTGAAAAAAGAAGACAACAACAAGTATTGACAGCAATTCGTGCAGGTGTGATTGCTTCTGCACATGATGTGGCAGAAGGCGGCTTTGGAGTCGCGTTAGCGGAAAGCACATTTGGTACAAAAGGTTTAGGGGTAAAGGTACAAATCAAAGGTGATGTGGTGACTGAACTATTCAGTGAATCACAGTCTCGTTTTATCGTATCTGTGAAAAAAGAAAACAAAGAAAAATTTGAACAGCTCGTAAAAGCAAATCTGGTTGGAGAAGTAACAGGTGATGGAACATTTATCGTAGAAGATAAAGAGGAGAAAGAACTTATCAATCTATCTGTTGAAGATCTAAGACTTACTTGGAAAGGGGCTATCCCATGCTTGCTGAACTCAAAGGCTTAAATGAGGAATGTGGTTTATTCGGTATATGGGGACATCCAGACGCAGCACAAATCACTTACTATGGTTTACACAGTTTACAGCATCGTGGTCAAGAGGGTGCCGGCATTGTCGTTAGCAATGGTGAAAAGCTTCGAATTGTAAAAGGAGAAGGCCTTGTGAATGAAGTATTTGGCAATGGCCAACTTGAGCAACTACAAGGAAAAGCGGCGCTTGGGCATGTTCTTTATGCAGCAGCAGGGAGCGGGGGCATTCAAAATGTCCAGCCCCTCCTCTTTAATTCTCAAGTGGGTGGTCTTGCGGTTGCTCATAATGGGAACCTTGTAAACGCAAATGATCTAAGACATCAGTTGGAAAATCAAGGAAGTATTTTTCATACTTCATCTGATTCAGAGGTTCTCGCACATTTAACTAGAAAAAGCGGGTATACAAAAATCAAAGACCGCGTTAAAAATGCATTAACGATGTTAAAAGGTGCTTATGCATTTGTACTCATGACCGAAAAGAAAATGATTGTTGCGCTTGATCCAAACGGTCTTCGTCCGTTATCACTTGGTAAACTAGGTGATGCTTGGGTTGTAGCCTCGGAGACTTGTGCGTTTGATTTGATTGGAGCTAAATTCGAAAGAGATGTTGAGCCTGGAGAGTTACTCGTCATTAATGATGAAGGCATTCATTCTGAACAATTTTCAATAGCGAATAATCGTGCAATGTGTAGCATGGAATATATTTATTTTTCACGTCCGGATAGTAATATTAACGGAGTAAATGTCCATACAGCTCGTAAAAATTTAGGTAAGCAGCTTGCTCTTGAGGTACCAATTGAAGCCGATGTTGTGACAGGTGTACCTGATTCAAGTATTTCAGCGGCAATTGGATACGCGGAAGAATCGGGAATTCCGTATGAGCTTGGTTTACTCAAAAATCGATATGTAGGCAGAACTTTTATTAAGCCATCCCAGGCACTACGTGAACAAGGGGTAAAAATGAAGCTCTCGGCTGTTCGTGGTGTTGTTGAAGGAAAACGTGTAGTTATGGTTGATGATTCAATCGTACGCGGGACGACAAGCCGACGAATTGTAAAAATGCTTCGTGAAGCTGGAGCAACCGAGGTTCATGTCTGCATTAGTTCACCACCAATGCCGAATCCATGCTTCTACGGAATTGATACTTCTACACATGAGGAATTGATTGCTTCTTCACATTCGGTAGAGGAAATTCGTGAAGTCATTGGAGCGGATTCATTAACATTTTTAAGTCCAGAAGGATTAGTAAAAGCGATTGGAAGACCGTTTGAAGGGGAAACACGTGGACTATGTATGGCTTGCTTTACTGGTAAATATCCAACAGAGATCTTCCCAGATACGGTATTGCCACATGAAAAGGTTTTAACCTAATTCAACCTTCAGCTGAATTAAGCTCAAAACCTCTGGCGGATGCCACGATTTTTCAAAGGGAATTTTTCGAGGCAGTAAGATTAAAGACTAAGTACGCAACTTCCTGTGGCAACGTCTTTATGACCCACTTCCTGTGGGCCTAAAAATCGGGCAGCAAATACGCTAAGGCGTATTTGATTGCTAAATAAAAGTAGAGGTGTATGGGACGATGGCAAATGCTTATAAGCAAGCTGGAGTAGACATTGAAGCAGGCTATGAGGCTGTTTCTAGAATGAAAAAGCATGTCGCTAAAACAATTCGCCCTGAAGTAATGGGTGGACTTGGTAGTTTTGGTGGAATGTTTGACCTATCAAAGTTAAACGTAAAAGAGCCCGTATTGGTTTCGGGTACGGACGGTGTTGGTACTAAGCTCATGTTGGCTTTTATGATGGATAAGCACGATACGATTGGAATCGACGCGGTTGCAATGTGTGTGAATGATATTGTGGTTCAAGGCGCAGAGCCCTTATACTTTTTAGATTATATCGCATGTGGGAAAGCCCAGCCTGAAAAAATCGAACAGATTGTAAAAGGAATTGCAGATGGCTGTGAACAAGCAGGTTGTGCGTTAATTGGCGGTGAGACAGCTGAAATGCCAGGAATGTATAGTGAGGAAGAGTATGACCTTGCTGGTTTTTCAGTGGGTGTTGCCGAAAAAACAAAGCTTGTAACAGGAACTTCCATTAAGCCTGGAGATGTACTAATTGGTCTTTCCTCCAGTGGAATTCACAGCAATGGCTACTCCCTTGTCCGTAAGGTGTTGCTTGAAGATGGTAAGTTAGACCTCACGAAAAACTATGGAGAAATTGGTCGTCCATTAGGCGAAGAGTTACTACAGCCTACTAAAATATACGTAAAATCCCTGTTAAAAGCAATGGAGAAATTTGAAATTAAAGGAATGTCGCATATTACTGGTGGAGGCTTTATTGAAAATATTCCACGTATGCTTCCGGACGGTATTGGTGCGGAAATCGATTACGGTTCCTGGCCAATTCCACCAATTTTTGATCTTCTTCAAGAGACTGGAAACCTTGATCGAAAAGAAATGTTTAATATATTTAATATGGGAATTGGGATGGTGCTTGCCGTAGAAGAATCGATTCTACATGATGTGATTGGACTTCTTGAAGGGCAAGGAGAAAAGGCATTTATTATCGGACGTATGAAAGAAGGAAACGGTGTAACCTTTGGTGGAGGAGCACTTGTATGAAAAAAATAGCAGTTTTTTCATCAGGCAGTGGCACAAACTTTCAAGCAATTGTCGATTCAATTAAAGAAGGAAGACTTGCGGCTGAAATTGAATTATTAGTTTGTGATAAACCTGGTGCGAAGGTTATTGATCGTGCCTCAAAGGAATGGGTCGAAACCTTTGTTTTTTCACCAAAAGAATATCCGGAAAAATCATTCTTTGAAGCGGAAATTGTAAAACAACTCCGTAAGAAAAATGTAGAATTAATCGTATTAGCCGGGTATATGAGATTAATTGGCAATACTCTTTTACAGGAGTATCGTAACAAAATTGTGAACATCCATCCGTCATTATTGCCCGCATTTCCAGGCAAGGATGCGATTGGTCAGGCATTTCGAGCAGGTGTCGACAAGACAGGTGTTACGATTCATTTTGTTGACGAAGGAATGGATACGGGCCCAATCATTGCACAGCGGGAGCTAACGATTGAACCAGGAGATACGTTAGAAAGCATTGAAGAAAAGGTACATCGTATTGAACATGAATTTTTTCCGCAAATCCTGCAGTCACTTGTAGCATCAAATAGCGGAAATCTACAGTAAGGAGCGAATTAACGTGACAATCAAACGTGCACTTGTCAGTGTTTCAGATAAAAATGGCCTTGTTCCATTTGTGAAAGGCTTAATTGAAAATGGCGTTGAGGTCATTTCAACAGGAGGTACAAAGCGTACTCTTGAGGAAGCTGGACTTACTGTTATCGGAATTTCAGAAGTAACAGGCTTTCCTGAAATTATGGATGGGCGTGTAAAGACTCTTCATCCTAATATTCATGGTGGACTTCTTGCTGTTCGAGAAAATGAAGAACATGTAAAACAGCTCCAGGAACATCATATTACGCCAATTGATTTAGTTGTAGTAAACCTATATCCATTCCAACAAACGATTGCAAAGCCGGACGTTCAGTTTGCGGATGCAATTGAAAATATTGATATTGGCGGACCTTCCATGCTTCGTTCTGCAGCGAAAAACCATAAGTATGTAACAGTTGTTGTTGATCCACAGGATTACGATACAGTTTTAGCAGAGATTGTTGAAAATGGTGAAGTCGCAGCACGAACTAAGCTTCGTTTAGGGGCAAAGGTATTCCGTCACACTGCTTCATATGACGCAGTTATTGCTGAATTTTTAACAAATGCAGCAGGTGAAGAAAGCCCAGAATCCTTAACTGTTACTTATGAGAAGAAACAAGACCTTCGTTATGGAGAAAATCCACATCAAAAGGCAGCATTTTATAAAAAGCCATTAGGAACGCACGTTTCGATTGCGTCTGCATCACAATTACACGGCAAAGAACTATCCTACAATAATATTAATGATGCCGATGCTGCCCTTCAAATCGTGAAAGAATTCAAAGAGCCAGCAGCAGTAGCAGTTAAACACATGAACCCTTGTGGAGTCGGGGTTGGAAATACTTTAGAGGAAGCTTATCAAAAAGCATATGAAGCAGATTCTACATCTATTTTTGGTGGAATTATTGCCGTTAACCGTGAAGTTGATGCACAAACAGCTCATAAATTGCGCGAAATTTTCCTTGAAATTATTATTGCCCCATCATTTAGTAAGGAAGCTTTTGAGATTCTTTCTGCAAAGAAAAATTTACGTCTACTCACTGTTGATTTTTCTGATGACGGAAAGATTGAGAAGAAGCTTGTGTCCGTTCGTGGTGGATTGCTAGTACAGGATGAAGATGCTTATGGATTAGATGATGCAACAATTTCAATTCCGACTAAGCGTGAACCAACTGAGCAAGAATGGGCTGATTTAAAGCTTGGCTGGAAGGTTGTCAAACATGTTAAATCTAATGCGATTGTGTTAGCAAAAGACGACATGACAATCGGAATTGGCGCAGGCCAAATGAACCGTGTAGGGTCAGCGAGTATTGCCATTAATCAAGCAGGTGAAAAGGCAAAAGGATCAGCACTTGCATCAGATGCATTCTTCCCGATGGGTGACACAGTAGAGACAGCCGCAAAAGCAGGCATCACAGCTATCATCCAACCCGGTGGATCAATTCGAGACGAAGAGTCTATTCAAAAAGCAGACGAATACGGAATCGCAATGGTCTTTACCGGAGTACGTCATTTTAAACACTAAGTATACCACTGCTAACACACTTTTGATGAGGTGAAAAAATGAAAGTACTAGTTATTGGCCGCGGTGGCCGTGAACATACGCTTGTCTGGAAGGTTGCCCAAAGTCCAAAAGTAGACAAAGTTTATGCAGCACCAGGTAATCCAGGCATGGAGAGGATCGCAACTTTAGTCAACATCGATGAAAATGATTTTGACCGTCTTATCGAATTCGTAAAGGAAGAAAAAATCGCCCTTACCCTTGTTGGACCAGAGGTTCCGTTAATCAATGGCATCGTCAATCGATTCAAGAAAGAAGGCTTAGCCATTTTTGGACCAACAAAAGAAGCAGCCTTGCTTGAAGGAAGCAAATCATTTGCCAAGGAAATCATGAAAAAATACAATATTCCAACTGCGGAATATGAAACATTCACTTCTTATGAAGAAGCCAAACAATACATTCTAGAAAAAGGTGCGCCAATCGTAATCAAAGCGGATGGATTAGCCGCGGGTAAAGGTGTAACAGTTGCTCTTACTTTGGATGAAGCTATATCAAGCGTATATGACATGCTTGAGGCGAACAGATTTGGCGAAGCAAGCGCTCAGGTTGTCGTGGAAGAGTTTCTTGCAGGAGAAGAATTCTCATTAATGGCTTTTGTGGACGGAAAAAAAGCCTATCCAATGGTTATTTCACAGGACCATAAGCGTGCCTTTGACAATGATGAAGGTCCTAATACTGGAGGAATGGGCGCCTATTCCCCAGTTCCGCAAATTTCAGAGGATGTTGTCCAAACAGCGATTGAAACCATCATCAATCCAACTGTTAAAGCGATGGAAGCCGAAGGAAGAAGTTTTACAGGTATTCTTTATGCAGGGGTAATTTTAACTGCAAATGGACCAAAGGTAATTGAATACAATGCTCGTTTTGGCGACCCTGAAACACAGGTAGTTCTGCCACGTTTAGAGTCTGATTTTATCGAAGTCATTGAAGGTTTGCTTGACCAAAAAGAGATTACTCTCGAATGGTCTAATAAAGCAACTCTAGGTGTCGTGCTTGCCTCAAAAGGCTATCCAGAAAGCTATGAAAAAGGAGCAGTCATCGAAGGACTAAGAAATCTAGATGATAAAATCACTGTCTTCCATGCCGGAACAGATATGGTGAATGACCAATTTGTTACGAATGGCGGAAGGGTTTTAACAGTTGTAGCAAGCGGTAAAAGTATTCAGGATGCACAGAACTTTGTTTACAAAGAAGCTGAAAAAATTCAGTGTTCAAACCTATTTTACCGAAAAGATATTGGAAACAAGGCTTTAGCTCAAAGCGCAATTTTGCAAAATAAAGCGCAATTCGTATAATTTCGCGTAATTCTAGTGAGCTAATGCGCAATTCGGCAACATAAAAACGCAAAAAGGTAAGAGGGATTATCCTCTTACCTTTTTTTATGTTGGGTTAACCGGAGGAAGCTGCTTTTGCGGTTCTGTCTCCTCCTGTTTTCTTTCACAATACTCATAAAAGAGAGCTGTAAGCGGACAAAAACGAGTAATCCCTTCAGCTACCTTCATTCCCCCAAGCATTGCTACCAAAATAAAGCTATCGCGCCAAGGGCGTTTTACCATTTTTGACGTTGCCCATGCAAGCATCGTAAACCCACAAGTTATTCGGAGAAACGCATTAATCAGCCCAATATTTGGTCTCATTTGACTACCTCCACATACATATATTTACAAATAACTTAAAAATTTTTACAAATTTTCACAAAGTCTTTAATGCACTAAATCGATTAATATGGTACTATAATGTAAAGCGCTTCCATGAAGCTTTAATCAGAGAGATTGGAGAGATGGTTAATGGTTGGGCAACGTTACCGCTGGAAAAATAAGCAACTTCGAGAACATGTTGCTGTTATAGATGGAAAAAAGTCACCAACGATTCTATTAAAAAATGTCACATACTTAAATCAAATGTTAAAAAAATGGATCAACGCTCATATTTGGATTTACCAAGATCGCATAGTGTATGTTGGCCAGCAGTTACCAGCAAAACTCACCGACTGTGAAGTTGTAGAGTGTGATGGAAAATTTGTTGTCCCAGGCTATATTGAACCACATGCACATTCTTTTCATTTATATAATCCCCACTCATTTGCTCAGTATGCATCCCAAACAGGGACGACAACAATCATCAATGATAACTTAGTACTTGCTTTACAAACAACAAAAAAGAAAGCGTTTTCTTTCTTGGAGGAAATGAAGAATCTTCCGGTAACAATGTACTGGTGGTGCCGTTACGATCCTCAGACTGAAATTCATCATGAAGAACAAGCTTTTTCAAATGGGAATGTGCTAAGTTGGATTGAACAAGATTCTGTTATTCAAGGTGGAGAATTGACTGGATGGCCAAAGCTACTTGATGGCGATGACCTTATGCTTCATTGGATTCAAGAAACGAAGAGGATTGGTAAGAAGGTAGAAGGACACTTTCCCGGAGCTTCGGAAAAAACGTTAGCAAAATTGATGCTATTGGGTACTGATAGTGATCATGAATCGATGACTGGAACAGATGTATTAAATCGTCTGCTTCAAGGATATACTACTTCCTTACGCTACTCATCAATCCGTCCGGACTTACCAAAAATTTTAGACGAAATTCATGAAATAGGCATTGACCAGTATGATAATTTCATCTTGACGACCGATGGTTCACCACCGGCATTTTACGAGGATGGTATCATTGATAACATGATCAAAATTGCCATTGAAAAAGGTGTTCCAATTATTGATGCATATAATATGGCCACGATTAATGTTGCAAGACATTACAATATTGAGAGCCTCCATGGGATGATTGCAACGGGAAGAATCGCAAACTTAAATATTTTATCTGCAAAAGACAATCCGACCCCTGAATCCGTTCTTGCGAAAGGTGTCTGGGTAAAGCGAGATAATGAAGATAAGAATGCTTTTCCGGAATTCCCATGGAGAAGCCAAGGGTTTTCAAATCTTGCAACAAACTGGGAGCTAACGCTAGATGATCTTCAGTTTTCAATGCCATTTGGGATGAAGATGGAGAACGCTGTGATTATGAAGCCATATTCGATATCCATCGATGCTTCCTATGATGAGCTTTCAATAGAACATGATGAGAGCTTTCTAATGCTTGTGGACCGGGAAGGAAAGTGGCGTGTCAACACGATCGTACAAGGTTTTGCTAACCATATCTTCGGATTTGCAAGTTCTTTCTCGAATACGGGTGATTTTGTATTAATTGGTAAAAATAAAAAGGATATGCTTCTTGCCTTTAATCGAATGAAGGAAATTGGCGGTGGTATTGTTTTAACTGAAAGAGGTAGCATACTACATGAAATCCCATTAGACATAGGTGGTGTGACTTCGTCAAAATCTATGGTAGAATTATCTTCACTTGAGAAAGAATTTGTTCGTTTAGTGCGGGAACGCGGGTACAGCCATAGTGATCCGATCTATACATTGACATTTTTATCCTCCACACACTTGCCATATATTCGTATCACGCCTCAAGGGATTTATGATGTCATGAATAAAACAGTACTCTTTCCGTCAATAATGCGTTAAAATATAAAAGGATTTAAAATTATTGGGCCAGAAGCACTAGATTTATCCTAATAAAGGTTGTGTATTCAAAATATGAAAAAGACTTTATACATTCTAGGAATTTTCCTATTACTTCTTTTGGTAGCTTGTAGTAATAAAGAAACAGCGAAACAGCAGGATGAACAAGAACCAAAACAGACTGATCCGGTTGCAAAAGAAGAACCAAGCGAAGAGTTTGAGCATGTTTTCCCACTAACCGGAATTGAAACAAATGAAGATGTAAACAATCGTCCATTTGCTGTTATGGTTAACAATCATCCGCAAGCACGTCCACAATCAGGCTTACACATGGCTGATGTTGTGTATGAGGTGTTAGCAGAGGGAGATGTTACACGCTTCCTTGCCGTGTTCCAAAGTGAGAAACCAGAAATTATTGGACCAGTCCGTAGCGCGCGAGATTATTATATTGAGTTGAGCAAAGGCTTTGATGCCTTATATGTGGCACATGGATGGAGCCCTGAAGCTCAGCAAATATTAAACAGCGGACAAGTAGACAACATAAACGGAATGGTTTATGATGGCACTCTATTTTGGAGAGCTGACCATAATGTTGCTCCACATAATTCGTATATTTCATTTGAAAATATCCTAGAAGGAGCAGACAAACAAGGATATTCAATGAAAGATGAGGTTCCAAGCTTTGAATTTTTATCTGAAGACGAAGTAGGTGGAATTGAAGGAACACTAGCTGAACATGTTCGAGTGTCCTATTCATCAAGAGATAATTTTGCTGCGGTCTACGACTATAATCAAGATAAAGGCAAGTATGAGCGTTATAGCGGAGGCAATCAAACAGTAGACCGTGAAACGAATACACCGGTATTGCTTGATAATGTTCTTATAGTTGAAATGAATCATCGCTTAATTGATGATTATGGTAGACATGAGATTGATGTGACATCTGGAGGAAAAGGCTATTTGCTTCAAAAAGGTAAAGCGCAAGAAATTGAATGGAGAAATGTCGATGGACGAATTGTTCCTTTTATGAATGGAGTAGAAGTCGGCTTTGTGCCAGGAAAAACATGGATTAATATTATTCCGGCATCACCAGGTATCGCAGGCGCTGTTTCGTTTGGAAATTAAAAGAACATCTTAATAAAGGAGATACTATCTATATGCAAATTGATAAATTACGTGGGAAAGAACTTGATCAATTATTTAATGCAGTCCTTTCACTCAACAACCTTGAGGAGTGCTATCGATTTTTTGATGATTTATGTACGGTAAACGAAATACAGTCATTGGCTCAACGCCTTGAGGTTGCAAGAATGCTTCAAGAAGGTAACACGTACCATAAGATTGAAACAGAAACAGGAGCTAGTACAGCAACTATTTCACGTGTAAAACGTTGCTTAAACTACGGTAACGATGCCTATCAAATGGCACTCGACCGTGTGAAAGCAGCGGAAAAACAATAATGTATAGTGAGGGTCGGAACCATGGGTTTCGGCTTTTTTCTTTGGGAAAGAGTGGTTTAAGCCTAGTTCTTACTTTGGTTTATACGATTCCAAGGTTGTCGAGAATATTATGTTAGTACTTTTTCCGTTATTATCCAAAAGCCCTATCACAAATTGGGCATTTACTATAACTTTTTCTATATTAATACAAAGGTCCATATATAAGTGAAGTTTATGTTAGTACTTTTTCCGTTATTATCCAAAAGTCCTATCACAAATTGGGCATTTACTATAACTTTTTCCATATTAATACAAAAGCCTATGCATAAGTAAAGTTTAAGTAAAGGCTTTTTCTATTTTTATCCAAAAGTAATATCTTATATGTAGTTTAAGCCATGACTTTTACCAGTATCAACCAAAAATTGGGTTAAAAAGAGTATTTATGCCATGACATTTTCAATAATTATCCAAAATCCCAAGTATATAAGGATTTTATATTTGGATTTTGTCAGCAAAACTCAAAATTCATCCTATAAAACTCATTTTCAACGAAATCCACCTAGGTATTAATAGATGGGTGTAGTTTTGATATAATGGAGGAATGGAATGATGAATGGAGGATCTTCATGTACGATTTTAGAGAATGGAGACATGTTTTTAAGCTGGATCCGAATAAGGAAATCAGCGATGAACATTTAGATGCAATTTGTGAATCTGGTACAGATGGGATTATTGTTGGTGGAACTGATGGAGTGACACTAGATAATGTCCTTCACCTAATGTCTAGAATCAGACGCTATACTGTACCTGTTGTTTTAGAAATTTCAAATGTTGAGTCAGTTACACCTGGCTTTGATTTATATTTTATTCCAACCGTTTTAAATAGTAGTGACACAAAATGGATGATGGGCATGCATCATGAGGCGGTTAAGGAATATGGGGATGTTATGAATTGGGATGAAGTGATTATGCAGGGTTATTGCATCCTCAATGAAGAATGCAAGGCTGCTAAGCTGACGGGTGCCAATACTACCTTAAGTAAGGATGATGTAGTTGCCTATGCTACAATGGCAGAGAAAATGTTTTCGCTCCCTATCTTTTACTTAGAATATAGCGGAACCTACGGCGATAAGGAAATCATTGAGGCGGTCAAAGACAATCTTCAAACAACAAAACTGTTTTATGGCGGTGGAATCAAGACAGCTGAACAAGCAAAAGAAATGGGTCAGCGGGCAGATACTGTTGTAGTTGGAAATATTATTTATGAAGATATAAATACAGCTTTAAAAACAGTACATGCTGTTAAAGGATAAGCATGGAAATTTATAAGAAAATCATTTAAAATAGAACATACATTCGATAATGAGATAGGACGGTGAAGAAATTGCAATTTATCAGCAATAAATTATTATCGGGATTAAATGAACAACAACAAGAAGCGGTTAAAGCGACAGATGGTCCACTTTTAATTATGGCAGGTGCGGGAAGTGGGAAGACTCGGGTTCTGACACACCGTATTGCGTATTTAATGGTGGAGAAGGGAATAGCGCCATGGAATATTTTAGCGATTACCTTCACAAATAAGGCAGCTCGGGAAATGAAGGAGCGTGTTCAAGGGATTTTGGGCGGTGCGGCTGAGGACGTTTGGATTTCAACGTTCCACTCAATGTGCGTTCGAATTTTACGAAGAGATATCGACCGCATGGGGTTCAGTCGTAATTTTTCAATTTTGGACACGACCGACCAGCTTTCGGTTATCAAAAATATATTAAAAGAGAAAAACATCGATCCGAAGAAATTTGATCCACGTACGATTCTTGGCACAATTAGTAGTGCGAAAAACGAATTACAAACACCTGAAGATTATGAGAAAACAGCGGGTGGTATGTACGAGCAAGTTGTAAGTGATGTCTATAAATTGTATCAAAAACGACTTCGCAAAAACCAGGCGCTCGATTTTGATGATCTCATTATGACTACAATTCAGCTTTTCAGACGTGTTCCAGAAGTATTGGAATTCTATCAACGTAAATTTCAATATATCCATGTGGATGAGTATCAGGATACGAACCGTGCACAGTATATTTTAGTTCAGCTCCTTGCATCGCGTTTTATGAATTTATGTGTTGTAGGGGATTCTGATCAGTCCATCTATCGTTGGCGTGGGGCCGATATCGCCAATATCCTTTCATTTGAAAAAGACTACAAAAATGCAACTGTGATTCTTCTTGAACAAAATTACCGTTCAACCCAGCGAATACTAAAGGCAGCTAATCAAGTCATCCAAAATAATATGAATCGGAAAGCAAAGAATCTTTGGACTGAAAATGATGAAGGGAATAAAATTTTCTATTACCGTGCTGACAGTGAATCTGGAGAAGCACAATTTGTAGCTGGAAAAATACGTGAACTCGTAGATGGTGGAAAACGTTCCTATAAAGATATCGCGATTTTATATCGAACCAATGCACAATCCCGTGTAATGGAGGAAGTGTTACTCAAATCTAATATCAACTATCAAATTGTCGGTGGCATTAAGTTCTATGACCGTAAAGAAATCAAGGATATTTTGGCGTATTTACGCGTGATTGCGAATCCAGATGATGATATTAGTTTAACAAGAATTATTAATGTGCCAAAGCGTGGAATTGGTGCGACATCCATTGATAAAATTGTAAACTATGCGATTGCCCAGGACCTTTCAATATACCAAGCATTGCAGGAGGTTGAGCAAATCGGTTTAAGTGCGAAAATCACCAATTCATTACGTGAATTTCGCGATTTAATCAATAATTGGGACCAAATGCAGGATTATTTATCAGTTACTGAATTGGTTGAGAATGTGTTAGAGAAAACTGGTTATCTAGAAGCGTTAAAGACTGAAAAAACACTTGAATCTCAAAGTCGAATCGAAAACATCGAAGAATTTTTATCTGTTACACAAAACTTTGAAAAGGCAAATGATGATAAGAGTCTTGTGGCATTTTTAACGGATTTAGCATTAGTAGCAGACATTGATAAGCTTGATGAAGATGAAAATGATAAAAGTAATGCAGTTGTCCTCATGACTTTGCACTCGGCAAAGGGACTTGAGTTTCCAGTTGTCTTTTTGATGGGAATGGAAGAAGGGGTCTTCCCTCATAGTCGTTCTCTAATGGAAGAGGCTGAAATGGAGGAAGAACGCCGACTTGCTTATGTGGGAATCACAAGGGCAGAGGAAGAGCTATATATATCGAATGCTCAAATGAGAACTCTATATGGTCGGACTTCTATGAATCCAGTGTCCCGTTTTATTGCGGAAATACCAGAAGAGCTTCTTGAAGATTTAGGTGCACAGCGTAGACAGCAAATGCGTACTCCGTTTTCTTCATCATCTTCACCTTCAAGACAGCCTGAACGAAGAGTCTTCTCAAAACCAATTGTTCAATCAACTGGTGGCGACGAAATTGGCTGGAAGGTTGGCGACAAGGCAGAGCATAAAAAGTGGGGAATTGGTACGGTTGTTAGTGTAAAAGGAGAAGGGGAATCGAAGGAATTGGATATTGCATTCCCTAGTCCAACCGGAATCAAACGATTGCTTGCAAAATTTGCTCCAATCACAAAGTCAAATTAACTTTATTCAGCAAAAGTCCCATGCTTAAGTTAAGAAGAATGCAAGAGAACTAATCAATTCAGTTTGGGGTTCGACCCCCGACTGAATAAAGTTAATGCCTCCGGCGGATGCCACGATTTTTCAAGGGAAATATTTCGAGCTTGCTCGAAAAAAATCGGGCGCAAATTCGCCTGGGCGAATTTGATAAAAGAGAGGTTTGGATGTATGGACAATGTGGCAGTGCAAGAAAGAGTTCATGAACTGCATGAGCTTTTGAATCAGTACAATTATGAATATCATGTGTTGGATAAGCCATCTGTACCCGATGCAGAATATGATCGGTTATTGCGGGAGTTAATACAGCTTGAGGAGGAGTTCCCAGAATTCAAGACGGGTGATTCCCCTACTGTCCGCGTTGGTGGGCAGGTTCTTGAATCCTTTCAAAAAGTAGAGCACCGAATTCCAATGCTAAGTCTAGGCAATGCATTCAATGAGCAGGATTTACGTGATTTTGACCGCCGTGCCAGACAGTCGGTTGGTGATTCGATTTCCTATGTGTGTGAGCTGAAGATCGATGGTCTTGCTGTGTCGCTTCGCTATGAGCAAGGGCGCTTCGTCCAAGGCTCAACTCGTGGTGACGGGACAATTGGAGAAGATATTACCGTTAACTTAAAGACAATTCGATCCATACCTCTTCGCTTAAAGAAGGCACTTGATATTGAGGTGCGCGGAGAAGCGTTTATGCCAAGTAAATCATTCGAAAAGCTAAATGCCGGAAGACTTGAGAACGAAGAAGAACCGTTTGCGAATCCACGGAATGCAGCAGCTGGTTCATTAAGGCAACTTGACCCGAAAATTGCCGCAAGCCGCAATCTAGATATCTTTTTATATGCCATTGCAGATACAACAAATTTAGGTGCAGACTCACATAGTGAAGGCCTTGATTTGCTTGATGAAGTAGGGTTTAAAACAAACCCGGAACGTAGAAAATGTGCGAACGTTGAGGAAATCCTTGATTACATTAAGGAATGGACAGAAAAGCGTCCATCACTTGCGTATGATATTGATGGGATTGTGATAAAGGTTGATTCATTCGACCAACAGGATGAGCTTGGTTTTACAGCAAAAAGTCCTCGTTGGGCGATTGCCTATAAGTTTCCTGCAGAAGAAGTCGTTACAAAATTAATCGATATCGAATTAAGCGTTGGTAGAACCGGGGTCATTACACCAACAGCGATCCTAGAGCCAGTTCGTGTTGCGGGTACAACCGTTCAGCGTGCATCCCTTCATAATGAGGATTTAATCCGTGAAAAGGATATCCGAATTGGGGATTCGGTCGTTGTGAAAAAAGCGGGAGACATCATTCCGGAGGTTGTGAATGTTCTTGTTGAAAAACGGACGGGTGAAGAGTCGGAGTTCTACATGCCAACACATTGTCCTGAATGTGACAGTGAGTTAGTACGCTTTGACGGAGAAGTAGCTTTACGCTGTATCAATCCGAAATGTCCTGCCCAAATTAGGGAAGGTTTAATTCATTTCGTTTCTCGTAATGCAATGAATATTGATGGCCTCGGAGAAAAGGTTATTTCACAATTATTTGATGAAAAGCTAATCACCGATGTTGCAGATATTTACACATTAACGCATAAACAGCTAATTAACCTTGAACGAATGGGTGAAAAATCAACAGATAATTTGCTCACTGCCATTGAGGCATCGAAATCTAATTCCTTAGAAAAGCTTTTATTTGGGTTAGGAATTCGCCATGTGGGGGCAAAAGCTGCAAAGACCCTGGCACAGTATTATGAAACAATGGAGAAGCTACAGGCTACTACTAGAGATGATCTGACGGCAATCAATGAAATTGGTGAAAAAATGGCAGATGCAGTTGTCACTTATTTTGAGCAACCAGAGGCTCACGACCTTTTAAATGAACTACGTGAATATGGGGTAAATATGGAATATAAGGGCCCTAAGCTTGTATCAGTAGAAGATAGTGATTCATACTTTGCTGGAAAGACCATCGTTCTCACAGGTAAGCTTGAGCAATTAAGTAGAAATGAAGCAAAGGCAGAGATTGAGGCTCTTGGGGGGAAAGTTACAGGAAGTGTAAGTAAAAGCACAGATCTTCTAATTGCAGGTGAGGCAGCAGGCTCAAAACTTACAAAAGCACAGGATTTGCAAATTGAGATTTGGGATGAGGATAGACTGGTACAAGAACTAAGGAAATAAGAGGTGTTCGAACTTGAGAAACCTATACATTTTAGGTTTAGCGTTGTTGCTTCTCTTATCTGGATGCGCCCCGAAATTTGGCCAAGAGACAGAGGTCGTTCAGGATTCAGATAAAAAGGGAGAAAAAGCGATTATACCTAGATATAATATTTCAGATTCCTATTATAAAGCGGTAATCCCATATAAAACAGGAAAAGCACGGGGGATTGTCTCAGCTTATATTAACAATCGGTTGGATATTGATGAATTTGAGACAGGATTGATGCGGATTGCTCAGGATTCTTTCCCATCAAACAAATACTTTTTTCAGGAAGGTCAGTATTTAGAAAAAGGAACGGTTCAAGATTGGCTAAAGCGAAAAAGATCTGATGCTCAACAAAAAGCTTATGAAACTGCAAAAGAATCCAAAAAAGAATTGCCAAATGAAGGACTAAATCCGATTTTTGACACCTCGAATGAGGACCCAGAATATGAGGCGGAGATGCAAAAGAGCCCGATTTATATTGGGGCAATTACGGAGCAAAATTATTTAATTAAAAATAATGAGGATAAATTAGAGGTTGGAGGGATTGTCATTGGGATCGGCATGAACTCCCATCACTATTATAATCTTCCTGCTTCGATGGGGGGCTATCCGAGAGATATAAAGATTTCCGATGCAGATATCGAAAGAGAAGGTAAAAAAGCAGCCGAGGAAATCATTAACCGAATTCGAACCGAGAATAAATATTCAAGTATCCGTGATGTCCCTATAGTTGTCGCTTTATTTAAACAGCAGGCGGTTAGCTCTGTTGCTCCAGGGAATTTTATTATGAAAGCAAAAGTAGATGCGAACTCCTCCCAGATAGGAAAATGGGATACGATTAATGAAAAGTATTATTTCTTCCCATCCAACGAAGCAAAAAACAATTATCGTGAGGATTCGTTAATGGTACAAAACTTTTCTGATGCGATTGCGGATTTTTTCCCAAATTTCACAGCAGTTGTCGGAAAAGGTTTTTACAAGGATGAAGAATTACAGGAGCTAACGTTAACCATTCCAATGCAATTCTACGGAAAATCAGAGGTTATTGGATTTACTCAATATGTAACAGGCCTAATCATGGAGCATTTTGATAGCTATATTTCACTTCGGGTCTATATAGAATCTGAAAGTGGTGCAGAAAGTGTCATCGTACGGGATGCTGGTGAAAGCGAACCGATGGTACATGTCTATAATTAAACTGGAAATACAAGATCTGACCAATTGAGTTAGATCTTGTTTTTTTGATCTTTTGTATTTGAAGAAAGCGTTTTATTTTAGTAGAATGATATTGTCACGTTTTAAGACTATACAGGGAGGCGAAGTAGAATGGTAGTACCATATAAACATGAACCATTTACTGATTTTTCAATTGAAGAAAATAAGAAAGCGTTTGAGGCCGGCCTTAAAACTGTTGAAGCTTATATAGGCAATGATTACGACCTAATCATTGGTGGTGAACGCATCTCAACCGAAGAGAAAATCGTCTCTGTTAACCCTGCAAACAAGGAAGAAGTAATTGGTCGTGTTTCAAAAGCTAACCGTGAGTTAGCTGAAAAGGCCATGCAGGTTGCCCATGAAACTTTCCAAACATGGAGAAAATCAAGCCCAGAAATGCGTGCTGATATTCTTTTTAGAGCTGCAGCGATTGTTCGTCGCCGTAAGCATGAGTTTTCCGCAATACTCGTAAAAGAAGCGGGTAAGCCATGGAATGAAGCAGACGCAGATACTGCAGAAGCGATCGACTTCATGGAGTACTATGGACGTCAAATGTTAAAATTAAAGGATGGAGTTCCAGTAGAGAGCCGTCCAATTGAACATAATCGTTTTACTTACATCCCATTAGGTGTAGGAGTTATTATTTCTCCATGGAACTTTGCGTTTGCGATTATGGCCGGTATGACAACAGCTGCTTTAGTTTCAGGTAACACTGTATTACTAAAACCAGCTAGTACAACTCCAGTCATTGCTGCAAAGTTCATGGAAGTACTTGAAGAAGCAGGACTTCCTGCAGGGGTTGTTAACTTTGTCCCAGGAAGTGGCTCTGAGGTAGGTGACTACTTAGTAGATCACGCAAAAACGCGCTTCATCAGCTTTACAGGTTCACGTGATGTTGGTCTACGAATCTACGAGCGTGCATCCAAATTAAATGAAGGCCAAATCTGGCTAAAACGCGTCATCGCGGAGATGGGCGGTAAAGATACAATTGTTGTCGATAAAGAAGCAGATTTAGAATTAGCGGCTAAATCAATTGTTGCATCTGCATTTGGATTCTCTGGACAAAAATGTTCAGCTTGTTCACGAGCGGTTGTTGTAGAAGATGTATATGATAAGGTTCTAAACCGTGCTGTTGAGTTAACAAAAGAATTAACAGTAGGTGACCCTACTCAAAAGGGAACCTATATGGGACCAGTTAATGACCAAGGTGCTTTTGACAAGATTATGAGCTATGTTGAAATTGGGAAGAAGGAAGGAAAACTTCTTCATGGTGGAGAAGGCGATGATTCTAAAGGCTGGTTCATCCAACCAACAATCTTCGCAGATGTAGATGAGGACGCACGTATCATGAAAGAAGAAATCTTTGGTCCTGTTGTGGCGTTCAGTAAAGCTCGTGACTTCGACCATGCGATTGAAATAGCCAATAACACGGAGTACGGATTAACAGGTGCGGTGATCTCAAACAACCGTGCACATATCGAAAAAGCGAAAGAAGACTTCCATGTTGGTAACCTTTACTTCAACCGTGGATGTACAGGTGCAATTGTAGGCTATCAACCATTTGGTGGCTTCAATATGTCTGGAACAGACTCAAAAGCTGGTGGCCCAGACTACCTAATCCTTCACATGCAAGCAAAAACAACTTCAGAAATGCTGTAAAAAATAAGCGCCTTCTCATTTGAGAGGGCGCTTATTTTGCCTAGCTGTTAGCTGATTTTACTTTAGTATCTGAAATAATGCTTGCAGGATTATTCAGTGCCTTCTTCGGTACCTTCATCAATATCGTCTTCTGTTTCTGATTGTTCAGTATCTGGCTGTTCTTGGTCAGTATCCGTATCTTGGCTGCTACATGCCGTCATTAAGAAAATTGCTAGTAGAGAAGCTCCCATTTTAAACAATAAGTTCTTTTTCATTGGTTACAATACCTCCAGATAATCTATTTTTTGATTGGATGGCTAAGCTTCCAATCTAGTAACAATATACAATAGATTATTTGTGAAAAGTCTTGATTTACAGTAAACATACATACTATTTACATTTTATAGAAATGATAATGTAATCGTCATTTAAAGTGGTAGGAATGTCTCTTGACTTTATAATAGAAAAAAAGGCGTGGAGGATTCTCCGCGCCATATATACTCGGTTTTAATGGTGATGATGACCTTTTTTCGGGTTTGTGATTACAAATTGTTCTTCAGGAACATAGTAAAATTGGATCCATATGCCATCTAAAAATTCCGCATCTCTCGTATCAAGAAGGACCTCAACGTCTTTATCGGTTTTAACAATTTCATCATGCTCGGTTGGGTTATCAAATTGAAGAGCATAATGAGCATGGTTGCCGTGATGTTCCGTGATGACGACACGAAGCATTTTCCCTTCTGATTCTCCACTTTCGAGCATGCTCTTCATTACTTTTGCCGCATTGCGATTGATTTTAACGTTCATTCTGATTCTCCCATTTCTATAAAAAATTTATACAACTTATTTTCTCAGTATTGGTGAAAAATAACAAATATATAGCTTTTTTCTTAAAAAAGTTCAACAAATTTTTTCATGATAGATTATAAATTACAAGACTAAAAGCATAGAAACATAGATTAAATACAAAAATAAAAGGCCGTTACTGCACATTCGCAGGAAACGGCCTACTAAAGATTAGATCCCTAACCCTTCAAGATATTCATTAACTTGTTCCGGAGTTTTTGCGTTTGCACTGTGTAAGTGACCAAGCTTTTCTCCACCTTTATAATAAAGAAGACTTGGGATGCCCATGACATCATATTTTTCAGCGATTTCTGGGAACTCGTCCTTGTCCATGGTGTACCATTTAACTTGGTTATAATTCTCCATAATTTCGGGTATGAACATTTCCAAGCGTCGGCAATCTGGGCACCATGTTGTATCAAATTTTACAATTGTCCCCTCAGATTGAATAATCTCATTAAACTTTTCAACAGAAGTAATTTTTTCCATTTTCTTCCCTCCACATCCTGTAATTGCAATCTTACTATAACAAATTCCCTATCTAAAAGAAAAATAATCTGCCCGGCTAGATTTTAGGCTATGGTTCTTCTCAAAATCGGGAAGAATGAGGGAGGAATTGTTGCCGAGAGCGTGTTATTTTTGATATTATCAGTATATTGTATGGACGGTGGAGGTGAAGGGAAATGTCGAGGATTTCGATTGAAGAAGTAAAACATGTTGCGAATTTAGCACGTTTGGCATTGACAGAGGACGAAGCAAAAATGTTCCAACAACAGCTAGATGGGATTATTTCGTTTGCTGAGCAATTAAATGAAATAGATACAGAAAATGTGGAGCCAACTTCACATGTTCTTTCCGTGAAGAATGTAATGCGTGAAGATGTTGCAAAAGAAGGACTACCAGTTGAAGAAGTATTAAAAAATGCACCAGATGCGAAGGATGGCCAATTCCGTGTACCAGCAATTATTGAATAAAGGGGGGAGAAAAGATGTCACTTTTTGATCGTAAAGTCTCAGAAATACATTCACTTTTACATAAAAAAGAAATTTCAGTATCAGACCTTGTTGACGAATCAATCAAGAGAATCAACGCAGTTGATGATAAAGTACAAGCTTTTTTAACATTAAATGAAGAAAATGCAAGAGATTATGCAAAGCAATTAGATGAAGCGCTCGAAAATAGCGATGAGCTAGGTCTATTATTTGGTATGCCGATCGGTGTTAAAGACAATATCGTCACAAAAGGTCTTCGTACGACAGCGGCAAGTAAAATTCTCGAAAACTTTGATCCAATCTATGATGCGACAGTTGTCCAAAAGCTTCAGAAGGCTCAAACGGTTACGGTTGGTAAGCTTAACATGGATGAATTTGCTATGGGTTCTTCAAATGAAAACTCTGGATTCAAGGTAACGAAAAACCCATGGGACCTCGAACGTGTTCCAGGAGGATCTAGTGGGGGATCGGCAGCCTCAGTTGCAGCCGGAGAAGTCTTATTCTCACTTGGTTCAGATACAGGTGGTTCAATTCGCCAGCCTGCAGCTTTTTGTGGAGTGGTTGGATTAAAGCCTACGTACGGAAGAGTATCGCGATTTGGCTTAATCGCTTTTGCATCGTCATTAGACCAAATTGGACCGGTTACTCGCACTGTAGAGGACAATGCATACCTTTTACAGGCGATATCTGGTGTTGACCCAATGGATTCCACATCCGCAAATGTCGACGTACCAAACTATGTATCAGCCTTAACCGGTGATGTTAAGGGTCTAAAAATTGCGGTGCCGAAGGAATACCTTGGAGAAGGTGTGAATGAGGAAGTTCGTCAATCTGTTCTCGATGCCTTAAAAGTTCTTGAGGGACTAGGTGCGACATGGGAAGAGGTTTCACTCCCACATTCTAAATATGCACTTGCTACTTATTACTTACTATCTTCATCAGAAGCATCTGCGAATCTTTCGCGTTTTGACGGTGTTCGTTATGGATACCGTACAGACAATGCTGAAAATCTGATTGAAATGTATAAACAATCGAGAAGCGAGGGCTTCGGTGACGAGGTAAAACGTCGTATCATGCTCGGAACGTTTGCGTTAAGCTCAGGTTACTACGATGCTTACTATAAAAAAGCGCAGAAAGTTCGTACATTGATTAAGAAAGACTTTGAAGATGTATTTGAAAAGTATGATGTCATCATTGGACCTACTACACCAACACCAGCGTTTAAAATTGGTGAAAATATGGAGGACCCACTTACAATGTATGCAAATGATATTCTCACCATCCCAGTGAACCTAGCGGGTGTACCAGGAATATCAGTTCCATGCGGTTTCTCAAACGGATTACCGCTAGGGCTTCAAATTATCGGAAAGCATTTTGATGAAAGCACAATTTATCGTGTTGCAGATGCGTTCGAAAAAGCAACCGATCATCATAAACAAAAACCACAATTGTAAGGGGGGAAAACAAAAATGAAGTTTGAAACAGTAATCGGGTTGGAGGTTCACGTCGAGCTTAAAACCGAATCAAAAATATTTTCAAGTGCGCCTAACGCATTCGGAGCTGCTCCAAATACATTAACAAGTGTCGTTGAATTAGGATACCCAGGTGTTCTTCCGGTTGTAAATAAAAAAGCCGTTGAGTGGGCAATGAAGGCTGCGATGGCTTTAAATTGTGAGATTAACCAGGAAACAAAGTTCGACCGTAAAAACTATTTTTATCCGGATAATCCAAAGGCCTACCAAATCTCTCAATTTGATAAGCCAATTGGGGAGAATGGCTGGATCGAAATTGAAGTGAACGGTGAAAAGAAAAAAATTGGGATTACTCGTCTTCACCTAGAAGAAGATGCGGGTAAACTCACTCACTCTGGTCGAGGCTATTCATTGGTTGACTTGAATCGTCAAGGAACACCATTAATTGAAATTGTTTCTGAGCCAGACATCCGCACACCTGAAGAAGCATATGCCTACTTGGAAAAATTAAAATCAATTGTCCAGTATACGGGTGTATCTGACTGTAAAATGGAGGAGGGCTCACTTCGTTGTGATGCCAACATTTCATTGCGTCCAGTCGGTCAAAAAGAATTTGGAACAAAGACAGAATTAAAGAACCTAAACTCATTTGCATTCGTTAAAAATGGTCTTGAATATGAAGAAATTCGTCAAGCGGAGGTTTTAACTGCAGGTGGCGTGATTGAACAGGAAACTCGTCGCTATGATGAATCTTCAAAATCAACAATCTTAATGCGTGTTAAAGAAGGTTCAGATGACTACCGCTACTTCCCTGAGCCGGATTTAGTGGAGCTTTATATTGACGATGAGTGGATGGAAAGAGTTCGTGCTGAAATTCCAGAGCTTCCAGATGCTCGTAAAAAGCGTTACATTGAAGAACTTGGGCTACCTGAATATGATGCCGCTGTACTTACTGTTACGAAAGAAACCTCAGACTTTTTTGAACAAACAGTAGCGAATGGTGCTGATGCAAAGCAAGCCTCTAACTGGATTATGGGTGAGGTTTCTGGTTACCTAAATGCAGAGCAGAAGGAATTACATGAAATTGCCTTAACTCCAGCAAGTCTTGCAGGTATGATCAAGATAATCGAGGATGGAACGATTTCCTCTAAGATTGCGAAAACCGTCTTTAAAGAGTTGATTGAAAAAGGTGGAGAAGCGGAAACGATTGTGAAGGAAAAAGGACTTGTTCAAATCTCTGATGCAGTTGCCCTAACGAAAATCATCGTTGAGGTTATCGGTAACAACCCACAATCTGTAGAAGATTTTAAGAGTGGAAAAGGCAAAGCAATCGGCTTCCTAGTCGGCCAAGTCATGAAACAAACAAAAGGACAAGCCAACCCACAAATGGTGAACAAAATCCTTGTTGAAGAAATGAATAAGCTATAATTGGTGAAAGAGACCTACTGAGGAGTAGGTCTCTTTTTCGTAGTGGTGCGAGTGTGACTAGAACCCCTCCTAAGGAGGCACATCTATGGGTACACCCTTTGACTGAAATCGCAATGAGCATGTCCCGCAATCGGGTTCTATTGGTACACGCTTGGCTGAAATCGCGATGAGCATGTCCCGCAATCGGGTTCTATCGGTACACGCTTGGCTGAAAACTCGATGAACATGTCCCGCAAGAAGGGTTTAACGGTACATGCTTGGTTGAAACTGTGATGAGCGTGTGCCGCAATCGGGTTCTATCGGTACACGCTTGGCTGAAATCGTGATGAGCATGTCCCGCAATCGGGTTCTATCGGTACACGCTTGGCTGAAAACGTGATAAGCATGTCCCGCAAGAAGGGTTTAACGGTACACGCTTGACTTGAAAGCGCGACGAGCATGTACCACGATAGGTGTTTATTGATACACCCCCTATCCCTTGGCCGGGACCCTATCAATGAGCGTGTGATAAATACAGTAAGTCGATTCTAAAATAACACAATTTTATGTATTGATTAAAGTGGGTTAATGACTTATGATATAAAAAATTGGCGGATTTTGGAAAAGAAGAGAATTGAATGAATCCAATGCTTATAGAGTTTCCAGAAGAATTTACGACTGAAAGATTAGTAATTCGAATGCCAAAACCAGGAGATGGAAAGGCAGTATATGATGCAATTAAGGCTTCCATAACTGAACTTAAACCCTGGATGCCTTTTGCTCAAAATGAGCAATCTGAACAGGATGTTGAATTGAATATCAGATCATCGCATATATCCTTCTTAAAAAGAGAGGACTTAAGATTATTAGTATTTTTAAAAGAGACAGGGGAATTCATTGCTTCTTCTGGACTACATAGGATTAACTGGGATGTTCCTAAGTTTGAAATAGGATACTGGATTGATAGTCGTTATAGTGGAAAAGGGTATATGACAGAAGCGGTTAAAGGCATTGCTGATTTTGCTTTCCGTGAGTTGAATGCAAGAAGAGTTGAGATTAGGTGTGATGAAGAAAATATCAAAAGTAGGGCGATTCCGCAAAAGATAGGGTTTGTTTTAGAAGGTATATTAATAAACGATGACATCTCACCTGGAACCAATGAAATAAGGAATACCTGTATTTATGCAAAAATTGTGTAATAAACTTTAATATCGGTAACACAAAGGCATTGCTGACTAGCAATGCCTTTTATCATTCGTGCGATTCTATTTTAAATTAAATTATCACATATAACCTTCAACTAATTCAAAGCATCTTTCTTCAGTAAGATTTGCTGCCACAGCTGAATATTCTAAATGTTCCTGTGTACCACCTTTAAATTTATGCGATGCTTCTAATGCAGTATCATCTCTAAATTTTATCCAATCCCGTTGCTCTTGTCTCAATTGGTCCATTTCTTCAGCTGAAAGTTGCTCGTTTAGGACCCCGTAAACTTCATTTAACAATGTATCCCAAAGCTTCCATCGATCATCTTCCACTTTTTTTAAAGAGTATGTTGAAGTATCTGTTGCTTCCATTTTATCTGTCTCTGATTTTGTATCATTTAATTTTTTGAGATACTCTTCTTTCAAATTCACGGAAGTGTTCGTAGACGAGTTTTCTTTTTTTACAGATTCATTTTTTGTTGTATTCACTTTTTCATTAGTATTATTGTTGTTTGTGTCTGTGTTGTCAGAGTTTGCAATATCTTCGGTTGAATCTACATTAGAAGAATCGTCATTTGTATTTTGAGATGAACTGTTATTTTGTGACTGGTCCTCCTCCGCAGAACTTGATTCATTAGATGAGCTTGTACAAGCTGCCAATAAAAGTACCAATACAACAGCAAATATTGCTATGAAATTTTTACTATTATATTTCATAATATGGTCCTCCTCCTATGATGAAAATCTCTAGTATATACATATTTTAACATAATGCCTTGATTTTTCCTCGATAAATTTCGACATTTGCTTATGAAGATACCAATTACACAAGCTATCTAAACGGATGGAAGTAGAACCGGATAAATAAAATACCGTTGAACAAAAAATTCCATATTTATGAAACCTTCTAAGGATGCAATTCGTAAACTAGGTATAAGTTTTTTTGCCAAGGAGGAAATGAGGATGGGTGAAGGTTTTATTTGGTATATAATCGGTGGTGTTCTTCTTCTTTATGTTTTAATTATGATTCCGATTCAGTACCGAAATATAGTGGAGACGAAGGAAGAAATAAAGAGAACGAAAAAAACACATAATGAAATGTACGAAGAGATGCCGTTTGAAGAACAGCAATTACAATTCAATCTTCAAGGTAGCCCCATAAATTTACCATCAACCTTAATCGCAGCCTTAATCTATAAAATCGTTCATCGAAATAAATAACTTATTCGGCAGACCTTCATTTTTGAGGGTCTTTTTTCATGTTTATGCACTTTTTAATATTTTTTTCAAAAAACTGTAGGGTATAGTAGGTGTAAGTTCGTCTATAAGGGTAGACAAGAGAGAAAGGGGGAGAGTGCAATTCAAGATGAGGTTCTGATTGAGAAGGCAAAAGCAGGCGATGAGCATGCCTTTCGTTTACTCGTTGAAAAATATAAGAATCTAGTATTTAAGGCTATTTATCCGGTTCTACGTCATGAAAAGGATGCCGAGGATGCTTCACAGGAAGTATTTCTAAAAATCTATTATGCTCTCCCTCAATACAGTGCACAAGGTTTTAAGGCATGGATTACCCGTATTGCAGTGAACCATGCAATTGATGTAAAGCGGAAAAAACAGCGGCAACAAGAAATGATTCTTGAGCCGGATGAAATTCCAACACTCTCTTCGTCGGAGGAAACTGTCGTAATCCCACTTTTACGAAAGGAACAAAGAGCACTGGTTAAAAACCGGCTGCACGATATGCCAGCAAATTATCGTAAGGTGATCGAAGCCTATTACATAGCAGAAAAAAGCTATAAACAAATCGCTGAGGAACAACAGGTTGAGGTAAAAACAGTGGAAACAAAGCTATACCGAGCCCGAAATTGGATGAAGAAACATTGGAAGGAGGATGATTTTTAAATGAGGCATTTCAGCAATGAAGAGTGGTTGTTGTATATAAAGGATAAGTTAGAAGAACCAAAGCGGGAAGAACTCGAAAATCATCTATTTTCCTGTGATCAATGTTTAGAAATCTATCGTGAATTAGTAGAAGCCCAAGCGGAGGAATTACCTGACCTTGAAAATGAAAGCTTCACAGATGAGGTAGCCACAAAGCTTCCGATGAAAAAGAAAAAGCAAGGGAAATCGTTTTTACAAAGTTCAATTTTTCATTATGGAGTTGCAGCAGCTGTGACATTGACACTAATGTCGACCGGGGTGTTCCAGAATATTACAGGAATTGTCGGTACAGTTGAGGCATCTAGTTTTTCAGAACAGAAACAATCAGTAACAAATAGTTTGATGGATAAGGCGTTATCGTTTTTTGACATAATTGGAGCAAATCAAGAGGAGGGAGAAAAATGAGTTATAATCCAGTGCTAGCATTTTTTCTGTCATTTATCCCAGGTGTTGGACATTTTTATGTGAATCGAAAAATAAGAGGGTTTATCTATGGAGCGGGAACGGTTGGTTCCATTTTAATAGGAATCTTTGGGACATTTATGGTAGGGTACGAGGATCCATTTTTAGTTGGACTCATCGTTGCATTTTTTGTAGCGGTTATTAACGTATTCGATATGATTATCTTCCTGTTACGAAATAACAAGCATAATCAAAAGCAGCAAGTAATCCAAACAGAAGAAGGGCAGATCGTGGCAGTCCGAACTGATGATTCAGATCGTTTCTATACGATTATTCTTTCATTTATCCCGGGATTAGGGCATTTTCAGCTCGGCTTGATTAACCGTGGTTTGACGTTTCTTATTGGATTTTTTGGATTAGGAACGATGGTTGTGTTTATTTCAGTATTTACGAATCAAGGGGCATTCATGGTGTTTCTTGGGATTCTCCCAGTTATTTGGGTATACAACATGTTTGATGCGGTGCAGCTTGTTGGTAAGAAACAGCGTGGAGAAGAATTGGTCGATAAGACGATTTTAGAGGATTTTGAGGAAACTAGACGTGAGCAAGGACGTAAAAGTAAAACGCTAGCAACAGTTTTAGCGATATTCCCAGGGGCTGGGCACTTGTATCTTGGATTGCAAAAACGGGGTATACAGCTGATGGCTGCCTTTTTATTCGCAATCTATATTTTAGATGTGCTTCGCCTGTCATTATTCCTGTTTTTAATCCCAATCATTTGGTTTTATAGCTTCTTCGATGCCCTTCAGAAGGTGTCAAAGCATGGCGAAGAGGAGCTTGAGGATGTACCTGTTGTTTCCTACATTGTAAACCATCAAAAATGGGTTGGATTCGGACTTATAGCATTAGGTCTCTACTATTTACTTGTAAATGTTGTTTTACCAACGGTTGGCCCAATGGTTGCGAGAGTATTTCATTTTGATGTTCAACACTTCTACTACACATACTTCCAGGGCACAATCATCTGTATTTTATTAATCGGTGGTGGCTTGAAGCTTATGGTAGGAAGTAAAAAACGGAAGGAGAATGCGTAATGAGAAAATGGCGTGTTGGTTCTGTATCAATGGGATTGTCTTTGGTTTTACTTGGTGTTCTCCTTTTTATATCACAAATAAAAGAAATGCAAATGATCGAGCCACTGCTAGTGTGGTGGCCAATCATTTTGATAGTGCTAGGAATTGAGATTGTCGTTTATCTCTTTTTGTCAAAACAGGAAAATCCAATCGTAAAATATGACTTTTTAAGTATCATGTTTGTAGGGATTATCGGAACGATTGGGATAGGATTTACTCTGTTGTCGTCTGTGGGGCTGGTTGATGAAGTTCAAGGTGTGATAGGAGCTGAGCATCGTTCAATGGATTTGCCGGCTGTGGAGGAAAAATTGGTTGATGACATCAAACGTGTGGTCCTTGAAACGAACGGAGTAACAAGTAAAATTGAAGGATCTGCTGCAAATGAACTACATGTGTTTGGCGTATACAAGGCAACGGTTCATCCGAAGGCAGAACCCATCATTTCGGAAGCAAAGGATTATGTATTTACGAAGGTTGTTGGTGATACGATGTACGTGACATTGAAAGAACCAGCCGATCAAGCGGGCCCCTTTTCTACATACACGACAATGGAACCGACGATTATTGTGCCTAGTTCAATTCATTTAGAGGTTCGTGGCCAGCATAATCATGTTTCACTTTATCCAGGGTCCCTTGAAAATAATTGGGTGGTAGACGGAGCATCTAATGTATCGGTTCATGTGAACGAAAAAAGTAATATTCTGTTGTCTGCTGTTTCCAATAATGAGCTAGAGAATGGAAATATTGCGTGGGATAACATTGATACAACCGAACGAGGTGGTATTGATGAAGTTTACGAGGAAAGCAATACAGAAAAATTGTATAAGGGTACGAAAAAGTTAGGGGAAGGAACCTATAAATTGTCCATTTTTAATAGTGACCTTGTAACGGTGAATCTAGTAGAGAAAATGTAGGAACGATTAGACATGTGCGCTTTGGATTTGGCCAAGCGTGCCTTTATAAAATGAAAGTGTTTAAACAAGATGGGCAACCTAATAGTGTTTTTTTGAATAATATGTTGAAAGAGGCATTTATGGGAAAATGGATTTTTTTGCTAGTGTCTAAATTGATTAAATTAATTGGATAAGCTATCATGGAACATAGATGATTGACTATCTTATTTAGGATGATGAAAATGAAAAGGGCTCGTATTATATATAACCCAACCTCTGGAAGAGAGTTATTTAAACGGCATCTACCTGAGGTGTTAGTGAAGTTAGAAAGAGCAGGGTATGAAACCTCATGCCATGCAACAACTGGATCGGGAGATGCAACAAATGCTGCACGAATCGCGGTTGAAAGAAGGTATGACCTTGTTATAGCTGCAGGTGGCGATGGAACCATCAATGAGGTTGTGAACGGCCTAGCAGAACAGGATTACCGCCCAACCCTAGGGATTATTCCAGTTGGAACAACAAACGACTTTGCACGCGCAATCGGGGTACCTCGCAACATAGATGGTGCTTGTGATGTGATTGTAGAAGGAAATTCTGTTCCGATTGATATTGGCCGGATAAATGATAAATACTTTGTCAATATTGCAGGCGGAGGAAGGCTAACTGAGTTAACCTATGAGGTACCAAGTAAGCTAAAAACGATGCTCGGGCAGCTTGCGTATTATTTAAAAGGGATGGAGATGCTACCGTCGATTCGTCCAACTGAGGTTAGCATCGAGTATGACGGAAAGCTATATGAAGGCGAAATCATGTTATTCCTCGTTTCCTTAACAAATTCTGTTGGTGGCTTTGAAAAGCTTGCACCAGATTCATCGCTCAATGACGGCTTGTTTGATTTGTTGATTTTAAAAAAGGTAAATCTAGCGGATTTTATCAAGGTGGCGACACTTGCGATACGCGGAGAGCATATCAATGATCCACATGTGATTTACACAAAAGCAAATCGCGTTAAGGTAAACCCTACAGAAAAAATGCAAATCAATCTCGATGGGGAATACGGCGGGTTGCTCCCTGGTGAGTTTGTGAACCTTTATAAGCATATTAATGTATTGGTTTCAAAGGAAATAGCAGAGAAGATGGAGTAGATGGGAAAAATCTGGCGAAGGCCAGATTTTTTTGTTTGGTTTCTGAGCATGTGTCGCAATCGTGCCCGATTTGAGATTGCAGATCGGAAAAGTGACACGCATGTATTGGAACTGCATTGGCATAGCTCCCCCCGAGTATGTTACAATCATTTCAGCAATTTGAACGCAAAGGAAGAATACACAATGACAAAACTGAAACCTCCAGTTGAAAAAAATACATACTATGATGTCACATTTGAGGATCTTACTCATGATGGAGCGGGAGTGGCAAAAATCGAGGGATTTCCGATTTTCGTTCCGAACGGCCTACCCGACGAGAAAGCAAAAATCAAAATTACAAAGGTCCAAAAAAGCTACGGGTATGGGCGGCTGATTGAGCTCTATGAAAAAAGCAAATATCGAATGGAAGCTCCGTGTCCGATTTATAAAGAATGCGGAGGATGCCAGCTCCAGCATCTTAGCTACGAAGGTCAGCTGTTAGCAAAACAAAAACAGGTCCAGGAAGTATTGACTCGAATCGGAAAGCTTCAAGGTATCAAGGTACATCCTGTTCTCGGAATGGAAAATCCGTGGCGTTATCGGAATAAGGCACAGGTACCTGTAGCAGACAGAGAAGGTGGCCTTGTGGCAGGGTTTTACCAGCAGCGAAGCCATGAAATCATTGATATGGAAGCGTGCCTTATTCAACAAGAGAAAAACGATTTGGTTGTGCAAACAGTAAAAACAATTTGTGAGAATCATGGGATTCAAGCATATGATGAAAAAAACAACAAGGGCACCCTTCGCCACATCATGGCACGCTATGGCCTTGTCTCTGGAGAAATTATGGTTGTTCTCATCACGAGAACAAAGGAGCTTCCAAATAAAAGTAAAGTCATCTCAGATATTACTACTCAGTTACCTGGTGTAAAATCTATCGTACAAAATATTAATCCCAAACAGACGAATGTGATATTCGGTACTGAAACAAATGTCCTTTGGGGCGAAGAATATATTTACGACAATATTGGAGATATCAAATTTGCAATCTCGGCTCGATCATTTTATCAGGTCAATCCCGAGCAAACAAAGGTTCTTTACGATAAAGCATTGGAATATGCGGGGTTAACTGGTGAAGAAACCGTTATTGATGCGTATTGTGGGATAGGGACAATCTCGCTTTTCTTAGCGCAAAAAGCAAAGAAAGTATACGGTGTCGAAATTGTTCCTGAAGCAATTGAGGATGCAAAGCGAAATGCGAAATTAAATAATATCCATAATGCAGAGTTCGCGGTAGGAGAAGCGGAAGTTGTAATCCCAAACTGGGATAAGGATGGAGTTAAAGCGGATGTAATCGTAGTTGACCCCCCACGTAAGGGCTGCGATGATGCGCTATTACAAACTATTTTAAGAATGAAACCGAAGAAAGTTGTTTATGTTTCCTGTAACCCGGCAACACTGGCAAGAGACCTAAGAATACTAGAAGATGGTGGCTATGAAACGGTTGAAGTACAGCCAGTAGACATGTTCCCACACACTGTTCACTGCGAAGCAGTCGCGAAGTTAGTTTTAAAATAACAAAGTAATGGGGTGAAGACAGAATCCTTTGTTAATAAACTACAGATAAAGGAGGACAAATCAATGGTAAACTATAAGTTAAAATCAAAAGTAATAGAAATTGTAGATAATCAAATTAATATAAATGAGCCAAAGAGTACAAAACAAACATTGGAACGGTTAATAGAGATGGGATTCTCCGAAATAGAGTCAAAGGAAATGATAGGTAGGGTGCTTGTTGAAGAAATGTACGATATTTTAAAAAATCAAGTTCCTTTTAATGAAAAACGATATGCAAATAAACTAAAAATGCTTCCATAGGTTTCTATCCCCGATAATTATAAAATCAATCTGTACTAATCGAACATTTCTGCGAAAACCCATTTTCAAACAAACGTTTGATTAATGGGTTTTCTTTGTAGTATCAACGGTTTGTAAATTCATTCAAACGTTTGATTGAATAAATTTAGTAGTCTGGATCTAGGCTAAATGTCTGCTGTACTAGTCCCTAAAGTTGAGTTTATATAAAGCGATAAATAAAGAGAGATAAGCTATTAATGGCCTGTATTGTGTTGGATACAGGCCATTAATATGTACTTCTATGGAAGTTGTCCCCCCAGGTATATTAAATCCCCTAGTATTATGCTTTTTTTAAAAAAGACCTTAAAAAATATCAAATAAAAAAGAGGTATTACTAAATCTATGTCGAAACAACAATAATAAATGTTTAGAATCATTACAATAATTTAAAAAGTTGTATAAATCAACAAGTTGTTTCATACCTTGTAATGCACATACATATTGGGGGGAGTTGTATTGATTTCATTTCGACAAGTTGATAAGTATTTCGGAAACTTCCAAGTTTTAAAAGATATTAGCTTAGAAATTGAGCAAGGGGAAGTAGTTGTCGTCATTGGACCATCTGGTTCAGGAAAAAGTACCATGCTGCGATGTATAAACCGTCTGGAGATGATATCAGATGGTGAATTAGAGGTAAACAGTATTAAAGTAAATGACAAAAAGACAGATATTAATGAATTGCGTCGGAATATTGGAATGGTGTTTCAGCATTTTAATCTATATCCTCATAAAACAGTCTTGCAAAACATTACATTGGCACCTATTCAAGTACTTGGTGAAGATAAGAAAAAGGCTGAGGAAACAGCCATGTATTATTTGGAAAAGGTAGGAATACCAGAAAAGGCAAATTCTTACCCATCGCAATTATCTGGTGGACAGCAGCAAAGGGTAGCAATCGCAAGAGGGCTTGCGATGAAGCCGAACGTGATGCTTTTTGATGAACCTACCTCCGCACTGGATCCTGAAATGATTGGGGAAGTGCTAGATGTTATGAAATCATTAGCGAATGATGGCATGACAATGGTGGTAGTAACCCATGAAATGGGGTTTGCACGAGAAGTAGCCAATCGGATCGTTTTTATGGACGAAGGAAAAATCGTGGAGGAAGGAAAGCCTGTTGAGTTTTTTGCACGTCCTCAAACTGAGCGGGCACAGGACTTTTTACGAAGGGTACTAAATCATTAATATATAAGGGGATGATTATATGAAAAAAGTAAAGAAAATTCTGTTTTTAAGTTTTATGTTTACATTAATTACTGCATTAATGGTAGGGTGTGGAACAAGCAAATCTTCAGGTGATGAAAGTACGAGCACATTAGAAAAGATTAAAGACAGGGATAAATTCGTTGTAGGTGTTAAATACGATACGAATTTATTCGGTTATAAGGATCCAGCAAGTGGTGAGGTGACAGGGTTTGATGTTGATATTGCAAAGGCACTTGCAAAGGAAATTTTAGGTGACGAAAATAAGGTCGAGTTGGTAGAAATCACCTCGAAAACGCGTATTCCAAAACTCCAAAATGGAGATATTGATGCAATCATCGCAACAATGACAATTACGGAAGATCGCAAAAAGGAAGTAAATTTCTCAGATGTTTACTTTGATGCTGGTCAGTCGTTACTTGTGAAAAAAGGAAGCGACATCCAAAGTGTTAAAGATCTAGGGAAGGGTTCTAAGGTGCTAGTTGTAAAAGGGGCAACATCTGGTCCTAATGTTAAAGAAGCTGCACCAGACGTTGAATTACTGGAATTTGAAAACTATGCAGAAGCATTTACGGCATTAAAAGCTGGTAAAGGTGACGCACTTACAACAGATAACTCCATTCTATATGGTATGGCTGCACAAGACGACAACTATGAAGTAGTGGGTGGAACATTTACAGAAGAACCATATGGTATCGCCATCATCAAGGGGGATGATGAATTCACTGACTATGTAAATGAATTCCTAAAGAAAATAAAAGATAGTGGCGAATACGATACCATTAAATCTAAATGGATAAAAGAATAATCAAAGTAAGGATGAGTAAACTTTACTCATCCTTCTTGAATCATGAACATGTCAAACACATAGGATGGTGAAAATGCTAGACTTCTCTATTTTAACAACTAATTTTGATGTATTTATGCAAGGTTTTTTTAATACGATAAAGATTAGTGTTATCGGACTAATGGGCAGTTTTGTATTAGGAGTAATAGTTGCTGTGATGAGGATAGCACCATTCAAAATCTTAAACTTTTTTGGCGCATGCTTTGTTGAGTTCATTCGAAATATTCCGCTCATTATCATCGTATTTTTCTTTTACTTTGGATTAAGTAAATACGTAGATTTAAGTGGTTTTGTTGCGGGAACAATTGGACTTTCCATCTACACTGCTTCATTTATTGCTGAAGCAGTTAGGGCTGGAATTCAATCTGTTGATAAAGGCCAGATGGAGGCAGCTCGTTCGTCAGGGCTTACCTATCTTCAAACGATGAGATTGATTATTTTACCTCAGGCTGTAAAAATTGTGATCCCACCAATCGGCAATCAATTTATTAACCTTGTAAAAAACACATCGATTTTGACTGTAGTTGCCGGTGGAGAATTGATGTATTTCGGTGATATTATTGCTCAAAAAAACTTCCAAATTTTCGATACGTATATATTTGTTGGAATGTTTTTTTTAGTACTAACCATCCCATTAAGCTTATTTGTCAATCATCTTGAACGAAGATTGGCAAGGAGCTACTAAAAGGGGGGATAGACAATGGATTTTAAAGGAGCATACTCTGCACATAATATCAAATATTTAATGGAAGGTTTTCTAGTTACATTAGAGGTTGCTATTATTGCGATTGTTTTAAGCTTTATTATAGGTAGCGTACTCGGAATATTAAGGTACGCAAAAATACCTATCTTTTCAAAAATTGTTGCTGTTATTATTGAGGCATTACGTAATTTGCCATTAATATTAATTATCTTTATCACTTATTTTGGACTACCGCAAATAGGAATTAAAATGAGTGTTATGACTGCTGCCATAGTCGGACTAACTGTGTTTGAATCTGCGATGATTTCAGAAATTGTCAGAAGTGGATTAAATTCCATTAGTAAGGGACAAATTGAGGCTGCACGGTCTTCTGGCCTAAACTATGTGCAAACAATGTGGCATATTATTCTTCCCCAAGCATTAAAAAGAATGATACCACCATTAGTTAGTCAATTTATTGCCCTACTAAAAGATACTTCACTCGCTGTCATTATTGCATTACCGGAATTATTACATAATGCCCAAGGTATATATGCTGGTCCAAATGGTGATAGCTATATCATTCCAATATATATTTTAGTAGCACTTATGTATTTTGTGGTCAATTACGCATTATCCCTTCTTTCAAGGGCGTTAGAAAAACGTCTTGACACAGATCAGAGAAAAGGAAACTCGCGCAGAAAGAACCTAAATAATAAAGAAGCTGTTTCAGGAGGCATATCCTAATAGTGTGAAGGGGCCAGTATCCATTTGGATACTGGCTCTTTTTTTATTTCCGATTTATTTTTGAGTTTCGGGCAGAATTAAGTCATTCAGTAGGGGAATTATAATATCAAAGGAGGTTAATTATCATGGAAACAGGTTATAAGGGTACAAATAAAATGATTATCGGCATTGTGTTCGGAGTTATTACATTCTGGCTGTTTGCCCAAGCAATGGTGAATGTAGTACCTGCCGTACAAAAAGATTTAGGAATTTCACTTGGGACACTGAATATTGCTATAAGTTTATCGGCTTTATTTTCAGGAATGTTTATCGTTGCTGCAGGTGGTCTTGCCGATAAAATAGGGCGTAAAAAGATTGCCAATATTGGGTTTGTTTTAAGTATTATTGGTTCACTTTGTCTAGTCATAACTCAAGGCGCCTCATTGCTTATTATTGGACGTGTGATTATAGGTATTTCAGCTGCATGTATTATGCCTTCAACCATTGCATTAATGAAGGAATATTTCGAGGGTGCAGAGCGCCAACGAGCATTAAGTTTTTGGTCGATCGGTTCCTGGGGAGGCTCAGGGGTTGCTTCATTTGCAGGTGGTGCAATTGCCACATCATTAGGATGGAGATGGATTTTCATCTTTTCAATAATCTTTGCAATCGCCGGTATGTTTTTACTGAAAGATACACCAGAAAGTAAACAACCATCTTCAGGACGTTTTAGATTTGATTACACAGGATTAGCTATTTTTATCGTTACAATGATTGCTTTGAATGTATTTATTACGTATGGATCAGAATTAGGATGGGCCAGTCCGATATCACTCGGCCTTGTGGCTGTTACAATTATAGGTCTACTTGTTTTTATTAAAGTAGAGAAGAGTAAAGATGTCGTTCTTATTGACTTTGCCGTATTTAAAAATGCACCATATACGGGTGCCACCGTTTCTAACTTTTTACTGAATGCCATTGCAGGTACATTAGTTGTAGCGAATACATATGTACAAGTTGGGCGAGGTTTTAGTTCATTCCAATCAGGAATGTTGTCACTAGGCTATTTAGTAACTGTACTCGCAATGATTCGTGTCGGTGAAAAAATTCTACAAAAGGTTGGCGCAAAAAAACCAATGATTTGGGGTGCTGCCATTACGACGGTTGGAGTAGGGATAATGGGCTTAACATTCTTACCGGGCTTTTCTTACACAATTGTTGTGTTCATTGGATTTGCATTATTTGGTCTTGGACTAGGTATTTATGCAACTCCATCAACAGATACATCTGTATCTAATGCACCGGCTGGTAAAGTTGGTGAAGCGGCTGGTGTTTATAAAATGGCAAGTTCACTAGGTAGTGCATTCGGGGTTGCAATTTCTACAGCGGCTTACGCGGCAATAGCAGCGACTGGCAATCTTGAATGGGCGGCATCAGTGGGGATCATTGTCAATGTCATCTTCGGTATTTTGTCGATTTTATCAATTATGTTCATGGTACCAAAAGATGCAGGAAAAACAGATAAGGCAGTAAAACCGAATCGTACATCTAAAGTAACAACTAAAGAGCCTGTGATAGAATAATTTTATAGCTGAGAACACCCATGATTTTGGTGTTTTCATATATTGAAAAGGAGTACTGCATGATGAGAGATCAATTAATGGAAATGTTAGAATCGCGTAAGGATGAAATCATTGAAATTCGCAGACACTTACATGAAAACCCAGAGCTTTCGTTTAAAGAAGAAAAAACCGCTCAATACATTCTTGATTTTTATGAAGGTAAAGATGTAGAGATTCAATCTAATGTTGGAAATGGCTATGGAATAGTCGTAACGATAAAAGGTGGAAAGTCTGGTAAAAACATTGGACTACGTGCGGATTTTGATGCACTTCCCATTGTTGAAGAAGCGGATGTGGAATTTAAATCAAAAAATGAAGGTGTCATGCATGCATGTGGTCATGATGGTCATACAGCATACTTGTTAGTACTAGCGGATTGCTTAATTCAATTAAAAGATGAAATACCAGGAACGATTAAAATTATCCACCAGCATGCAGAAGAGGTTCCACCAGGTGGGGCGAAAAGTATTGTAGAATCCGGGGTTCTTGATGATTTAGATAATGTTTTCGGTATCCATCTGCTTCCACTTGGTCCGGCAGGAGTGGTTGGGTATCATGCAGGATTCTCTTTCAACGGCAGGGCCTATATGAAATTAAAAATTCAAGGTAGAGGTGGACACGGCTCATCACCACATCTGGCGAATGATGCGATTGTGGCAGGTGCTCATTTTGTAACAGCCGCTCAAACGATCATTAGTCGTCGCTTAAGTCCGTTTGAAAATGGTGTGATTACGATCGGTTCATTTGATGGAAAAGGAACTTTTAATGTCATCAAAGATAGCGTAGAGCTTGAAGGTGATATTCGTTATATGACGGATGAAACAAAGAAAAAAATTGAACAAGAAGTGAAGAGACTTGCAAAAGGACTTGAAGAAGAATTTGGAGTAACATGTGAGTTAACATATGAAAATGATTATCCGCCACTAAATAACGATCCTGAACTAACTGAAAAAGTCGCAGAGTTTCTAAAAAATGCAAATGACAAAGACATTAAAGAAGTGAAGGAATTTCCTCCGATGGCACCATCTGAAGATTTTGCCTATTATGCAGAAAAATTCCCTTCCTGTTTCTTCTACATCGCATGTACGCCAAAGGGGGAAAAGGACCCGTATTTCAATCATCATCCTAAATTTGATATCGATGAGGATGCACTCCTTGTCGCAGCAAAAGCAGTGGGACATGTTGTTTGTGGATATTATGAATTAGCTTAGTAAAGTAGATAAAATCAATCTGTACTAATCGGCCATTTTTCGAAAAACTCATTTTCAAACAAACGTTTGTTTAATGGGTTTTTTCAATTCTATCAACGGTTTTCAAATTCAATCAAGCGTTTGTTTAAATAAAATGAGCAGTGTCGAGTGGGACAAAATTGGAACTGTACTAGTCCATAAAAGGGTGATGAAATCCAATTCAAAGCCAACTCATTCTCTTTTTGTACATCTTATTCTATAATGAGGGTGGGGTGAAGGTCATGGCTCGTGAACGTAAATTTACAACTGAGGAACTTTATCAAACAACTGAGGAGCTGCTTCTCGTGTATCACTATGAAGGGTTCCAGTTTAGTTTGGTTGCAGATCAATTACAGGTTTCCCGTGGGACAATCTATAAATATTTTGAAAACAAGGAAGAATTAATTACGGAATATATGCTTTTTAAAATGGAGCAATTTCTCCATGAGTTAAAGGAAATCAACTCAATTGAAGGGTTTCATGCTAAATTCGATTTTCTTCTCAATATCATGTTTAAGAATCCGGAGCTTCATCAATTAATAGAAATTGGAAAACGTGTTCCGACCCATATAAATTCGAAAGTAAAAGAAAACCTAGAGAAGCTTGAAAGCTATCATCTTAAGATGTACCAATATATGAATGGCTTTATTCAGGCAGGAAAGAATGAAAACAAACTAAACACAAACGTACCGGAACCTTTGATTTTGGGATACATTTTTCAATCAATCGCGATTCCAAATCATTTTGGCATTCCACATGATGTGTGGGTCGGGTCGATAAAGGAAATTATTTGTCATGGAATCTTCATAGATTCCTAATTGACACAGGTGTCACTTATAAATGATAATTAACGTGACAATAGTGTCAATTTTTTTGCTGCAAAGTGACAAGTGCGTCACCTTAAAAAACCACATTTGGGGGTTGGGAAATTTATGAAAAAAATGCTACAAACCATTACAGATAAAGTCACCACGAAAAAAGGAATGTGGATTACATTAGCGACCTGGCTAATCATTACGATTGTATTAGCGGTTTTTGCGCCGAATGCAAAGGATTATGAGGTTTCAAGGATCGATTCTCTACCAGAGGATGCAAAATCTGTACTTGCAAAAAATAAGGTAGATGAGTATTTCAAGGATAGCGATGGAACGCCAGGAATTTTAGTTTTTCAAGCGAAAGAAGGTCAATTGGAATACGCAGACCTTGTTAATGTATTCAATCATATCGAGGAAGCAAAGATTCCGGGGGTGGAGCAGGTTGTTCCGTTAGCCTCGTTACCTCCACAGGCTGCCGCTGGATTTTTCTCAGAAGACCAAACAACAGCTTTGCTTCCAATGGTCTTTGATGCGTCACTTGAAACGAAGGAAATCCGGGATTCAAAGGATAGAATCCTTGAAGTTGTTGAGGAAAATACAGATTTAACTCTGTATGTGACAGGTCCTGCGGGGATTGCGACGGATTCGCTTGATTTATTCTCAAGGGCAGACCTTGTTTTAATACTTTCAACAGTGGGCTTAATTTTGATTTTGTTAATTGTAATTTATCGTTCACCACTACTCGCAATAATACCGTTGTTAGCTGCGATTTTTGTGTATGAAGTTGTCATGCAAATGCTCGGTATATTAGGGAAGGCTGGACTACAATTAAGTAACCAAACCATTTCAATCGCGTCGATATTATTATTTGCGGCAGTGATTGACTATTCATTATTTGTTTTCTCCCGTTTTCGTGATGAGCTCAAGGGATATGACAGTAAATATGATGCCATGAGAGTAGCCATGAAAGAGGTAGGGATGCCGGTCTTTTTCTCAGGTGGTACTGTTTTGGCAGCAATGCTAGTACTTTTCTTTGCGGATCTTGGAGATTATAGTAATTTTGCGCCAACCTTTGCTACTACTATGGTTGTAATTATGCTTGCTTCAGTTACATTAGTACCGGCTTTATTTACACTATTCGGAAGAAAATCCTTCTGGCCAAAGGTTCCGAAGGTTGGGGATGAAAAAGTTAAAGACAATTCGCTTTGGAGCAAAATTGGTAGAATGGTTATCAAAAAGCCTGGTCTATCCGTTGTGATAATGACCATCTTCCTGCTAATCTCCGCAGCGAACATGTTCAATCTCAAATATGAATTTGATACAATGAAGTCCTTTCCAGAAGACATGCCATCAAGGCAAGGCTATGAATTGATTGAGGAGAAATTTGCGAAGGGTGATCTTGCACCAACAACGGTCTTGTATGAAGGTAAAGAGGCTGTAACGATGGAAGAACTGGATGCATTACAAAATGAGCTATTAGAGCAGGAGCTTGTGAGTGATGTAAGAATTAATGGGACTGCAGATGAAAATAAGGTATTAAACTTTAGCTTAACATTTGAAGAAGGACCATATGATGTCAAAACCATGGATACAATGGAGAAGTTGATTAATAACTCTGACACAATCTTAGCAAATGCTGGTTTAGATGGACAACTTTACTTTGCCGGTGAAACAGCAACAAAAGTGGACGATCGTTCAACAAATAATCGTGACGTCATTTTGATTGTCATACTTGAAACGATTTTAATTTTCGGTATGTTAATCGTCCTTACTAAATCAATTAAAATGCCAATCTATATGATGGGAACTATATTGGTTTCTTTCCTTGCGGCGTTAGGATTAGGAATGTTCTTAACAAACCTATTCTTTGATATCGATACGATAAGTAATCGTGTCCCATTATATGCATTCGTATTCCTTGTTGCACTAGGAATTGACTATAATATCATGCTTATATCAAGATATCAGGAAGAGAGAAGAACCCATTCTGTCAAAGAAGCCGTACAAATTGCCGTATCCAAAACAGGTGGAGTTATCTCGTCAGCGGGTATCATCTTGGCTGCAACCTTTGCTGTTCTAATGACACAGCCCGTCCAATTATTATTTGTCTTTGGCTTTATAGTAGCTGTCGGGATTCTGTTAGATACCTTCTTGATTCGCGGAGTGTTATTACCGGGTTTAATTGTTTTATTAGAGAAGGATAAAGCGGTAAGTGAAGAAAAATAAACATAGAAAATGCCTGTATCGAGTGGATACAGGCATTTATTTTAGTTTTGGCCCATTTTAAATTCTAAGAAAAGCTGGTTGTAGATGGCGAGATTCTTTTTCCCTAGGTTTTCATAAACCTCGAGCCTCTCTGTTAATTCAGGTGATGGATAAAAACGCTCATCAGTCACCATATCTTCAGGCATATACTGAAGTGCTTCTTTGTTTGGAGTGGAGTAGCTCACATATTCTGTGTTTTGCGCTGCGACTTCCGCATCCAACATAAAATTAATAAATTGGTGGGCACCATCAATATTTTTCGCGGTCTTTGGAATAACCATATTATCAAACCATAGGTTAGAGCCTTCGCTTGGAACCACATAATCTAGATCTTCATTTTCCCACATAATATCAGCAGCGTCCCCAGACCAAACAATCCCAATTGCAGCCTCGCGATTTTGAATAAGGACTTTACCTTCGTCACCAACGATAGCTTTGACATTTGGTGTAAGAGTCATGAGTTTTTCTTTTGCTTCTATTAAGTGATCAAGATTTGTATCATTTAGTGAGTAACCAAGGGAGTTAAGCCCCATCCCCATGATTTCTCTGGCACCGTCCACCAAAATAATTTCATTTTTTAAGGAAGGGTCCCAAAGGTCATTCCAACTTGTAAACTCTTTACCATCTAGCATTGTCGGGTTAAACACGATTCCAACTGTTCCCCAGAAATACGGAACAGAGTATTGATTGTCTGGATCAAACGGAAGATCCATGAAACGCTCATCAATGTTTGATAAATTTGGGAGCCTCGAATGGTCAAGGGGGATGAGCAAGTCCTCTTGGCGCATTTTATCAATCATATATTCAGAAGGAACCGCGATATCATACGTTGTCCCACCTTGTTCGATTTTTGTCATCATCGCTTCGTTGGAGTCAAAGGTTTCATAAATGACCTTGATTCCGGATTCCTCTTCGAAGCGGTCGATTAATTCTTCGTCAATATAATCTCCCCAGTTATAAATCGTCAATGTGTTTCCACTTGCGAGACCCTGAGACGAATTTAAATGGTGGATAAGATACAGTAGACCAACTGAGACAAGAACGATTGCCAAGAAAGCACGGATGAGTTTCGTCATTTTCGAACCCCCAATCCACGTGTGCTACCACGTTGTGCGATAAAGTAATAGCCGACAGCAAGCAGCATTGTAAAGATAAATAATAAAGTTGACAATGCATTAATATTCAATGAGATTCCGCGGCGTGCGAGGGAATAGATTTCAACAGAAAGTGTTGAGAAACCATTACCAGTCACGAAAAATGTAACGGCGAAATCATCAAATGAATACGTAAGTGCCATGAAAAATCCGGCGAAAATCCCTGGTGTGATATAAGGGACAATGACCTTAGTTAGGACCTGCCACTGGCTTGCTCCAAGGTCCTTTGCCGCGTCGATTAAAGTTGGGCTCATTTCCTTTAATTTTGGCAATACCATTAGAACGACAATTGGAATACTGAAGGCGATATGTGAAAGCAACACAGAATAAAAGCCTAATTTAATTCCAGCCATTGTTAACAAAATTAAGAAAGACGCACCAATGATAACGTCGGGGCTAACAATTAAAACATTATTTAATGATAATAAAGTATTCTGAGTTTGTCTTTGTTTTACAGAGTGAATCCCAATTGCACCTATCACCCCAATAATCGTTGAGAAGAGGGCTGAAAGCAAGGCAATCACAAATGTATTTAACACAATGATGAGTAATCTTGTATCTCCAAATAGCTCCTTATACCAATCCAAGGTAAAACCCTCGAAATTGTTCATCGTGCCACCGCTATTGAAGGAGTAATACACTAAATAGAGAATGGGTGCATATAAAATGAAGAAAATAATAAATAGATATACTTTTGAAGAAATGGCTAGTTTATCTCTCATTTTTTAGCACCTCGTTTCTTGCGGTTTCCAGTCGCCACCATAATTAAAACCATGAAAATAATGAGGAAGACGGCAATGGTTGAACCCATGCCCCAATCCTGTGTGACGAGAAACTGTTGTTCAATCGCAGTACCAAGTGTAATAACTTTGTTTCCTGCAATTAATCGTGTTAGCATGAACAATGATAGAGCAGGAATGAATACAACCTGGCAGCCTGATTTTACTCCTTGAATCGTTAGTGGAAAAATCACACGTCGAAACGTTGTCCATTTAGAGGCACCCAGGTCGCGAGAAGCATCTAATAGACTCGGATTTAACTCATTCAATGAATTGAAGATCGGTAAAATCATAAATGGAATAAAAATATAAACGGACACAAACACAAAACTGAAATCAGTAAATAATAGCTGTCTAGGCCCAATACCTAGCACTTCAAGAATCCCATTGGCAGTCCCATAAGCACCAAAAATCCCGATAAAAGCATATGCTTTTAATAGTAGATTGATCCAAGACGGAGCAATGATGAGAAGCAGCCAAAGATGTTTATGCTTCGTTCTTGTGATTAAATAGGCTGTGGGGTATGCAACCAATAAAGTGACAGCTGTTATTAAAAACGCATACCAAAATGAACTTAATGTCATTTTTAAGTAAATTGGCGTGAAAAACGTTTTATAATTTATTAAAGATAGATTTCCCTCTATATCGAAAAATGAATAATAGAGGACAAGTGTAATCGGTGCAATAACAAACATAAGAATCCATAGTGCATAAGGGATAAAATATAAATTACGGGTGAGCTTATTTTCCATGGCTTTCCCCGTCCACATATGCCTCTAAGCGACGATCATATTCTTCTTCTGTTTCACCAAGACGCATAACATGAATTGCCTCAGGATCGAAGTAAAGTCCGATTTCATCGCCAACCTTAGCTTTTTTGGTAGAGTGTACAAGCCATTCATTTCCGTCCTTATCAAAGCCGCAAATTTCATAGTGAACACCTCTGAAAAGCTGAGAATCTACAACAACCTGAAGCTTTCCTTTTTCAACAGAGGTAATTTGTAGGTCTTCAGGACGAATGACAATTTCAACTCGTTCATTGTCTGAAAAACCTTGGTCGACACAGTCGAATGTTTTTCCAACGAATTCAACTAAAAAGTCTTTGTGCATTTTTCCTGAAACGATATTCGATTCTCCAATAAAATCTGCGACAAAGCGGTTAATTGGTTCATCATAAATATCAATCGGGGTGCCACTTTGTTGAATTTTTCCTTTATCCAATACAAAAATCTCGTCAGACATAGCAAGAGCTTCCTCCTGGTCATGTGTGACAAAGATAAAGGTAATGCCAAGGCGCTTCTGAAGGTCGCGAAGCTCATATTGCATTTCTGTACGAAGCTTTAAATCGAGCGCAGATAATGGCTCGTCCAATAAAATAATCTCTGGCTCATTGACAATCGCGCGCGCAATCGCGACACGTTGTCTCTGACCACCAGACATTTCTTTAATTTCGCGATTTTCATAGCCGGTAAGATTGACGAAGCTTAAAGCTTCTTTCACTTTTTTATCGATATCAGATTGCTTCATCTTCTTTATTCTTAAGCCAAAGGCAACATTTTCATATACATTAAGATGTGGAAATAAGGCATAGTCTTGAAATACCGTATTAACCTGACGCTTGTTAGCAGGTGTGGTGTTTACTTTTTTTCCATTAAAATAAACCTCTCCATCTGAGGGTTCAATAAATCCTGCAATCAAACGTAATATCGTCGTTTTTCCACATCCAGAAGGACCAAGAAGGGTATAAAATTTCCCTCTTTCAATTTCAAAGCTAACATTGTTGAGGACAGGTGGATCATTGTCATATTGTTTCGTTACATTATTAAATTGGATAATAGGTATACTGTTCATAGCAACCCCCTTCTTTCTATTAAATTAATATGATAGGATTTATGTAATCCGGCATTATTATACACGAATCGGCGAAAAATACAATAACATTCATAATAGTCAAGGTGAAAAAGTATGGGTTGTATCATTCCAAAAAGTCACGAAAAAGAAACTAGGACATTGGTAGTAGGAAAAAATTCACATTTTTAGAAAAATATTAGGTCAATTTCATTGACCTAACGTGAAAATAGAAATATAATTATAGTACAATTTAAAATACTCTTTCTTTAGTGAGATAATTGAATAAAGTAAAGGCAAATTCATTGAAAGATGAAGACGCAAAACTATAGGGGCTAAGTCCAATAGTGTTCAATAGGCAGGAATTCACCTAACTTGTTGATCATTCACTTTTTGGACATGCCAGCCAGTTGCCGAGTATTACTCGTATCGTAAGAACGAAGATTAATCGGTATTTGATTAGTCTTTTTTTATACCATTATATTATTCTGTTGCTACTATTTTACTAGATTTTTGGATATAAAAATTTTGGAAGTGATTACACATGGAGAAAACCATCCAGAATCTGAACGTACTTAAAAAATTAAGTGGACTAATCAAAAAGGTTGGTTCAGAAAAGCAATTGATTTCTGACGAGACTCGTAGCTTTTTTGACGAGAACTGTCAGGAACAAGAAGAGCTCGAGATTACCAATACCCTTTTAACCCAACTCCAACAAATGAACGAACAAATGGAAAATATGCATTGGATGAACAAACATTACCGTATCCTTCATGAATTTGCCCAAATTTGCAGCAAAACTTTAAATGAAAGCGTTCTTCTTCAAAAGTCCTATGAAATGGTTTCACGTGTTATGCCGGCGGATGCATTTTATATTGCCTTGCATAATCCGGGGGATGCGCATATCCAATTTATTTTTATTATGGATAATGGGGAACAGGCTCCTCCAAGTATTGTAGACTTTGGTGAAAATTATACATCAAAGGTTATTAAAACACGAGAAATCGTTCACCTCAAGCATCAAAACCAAAATATCGAATTTGATACAAAAATGGGGGAAGGGGACGAAGATACAAGGTCCTGTCTTTTCGTACCGGTTGTGATGGATGACCAGGTAAAGGGTGTCATCTCGACTCAAAGCTTTAGAAACTTCGCCTATCGGAAGGAGCACGAGGATCTGTTGCAAATGATCGGTGCACAGGTTATTAACTCGATTGAAACAGCCCGATTATATGCGAAAATCTACACGATGTCTCGTACCGACGAATTAACGGTTTTAAAAAACCACCGTGCTTTCCATGAGGATTTAGCGCAATTAATACGAAACGAAAATGACGAAATTATAGTCATGATGATTGACTCGGATGATTTAAAACAAGTCAATGACCGCTTCGGTCATGATGTGGGAGATTTATATTTAAAGATACTAGCAGACGGAATAAAAACGCTATGTAATGATAAGATTGAAGGCTATCGTTATGCAGGGGATGAGTTCATGATTCTCATCAAAACTCACATCGATAGGGGTGTGATGGAAATATACGATACGCTAAAAGAGTACTATCGTGAACACCCACTTATCATTGACGATAAAAAAATCACCGTTTCGATCAGTACTGGTGTTGGCGTGTTTCCGTATAATGGAACAAGTGTAGATTCCTTGAAAAAGGCAGCAGACCAAGCGCTTTATGCTGCAAAAGAAAGTGGAAAAAATCGCATTGTCGTTGCGGATTAATAAAAGCTCATCCAATTGGATGAGCTTTTTACAATATTATTGTCAAGCTTCAGGCGCCATCAGCTCGAGGCATAAGCCAGAAGCTTCGGAAGGCATAAATCGATTTATGTCAGCGCTCATCTTGTGCTATCGCGGATAGACGGCGCCCTGCACTTTTCTTAATTAATATGGGCAACAATGCCTTCTTCATCGTCTAACACAAGCTTAATTCCAGCATAGGGGTCTCTGTTTAGAAATTCGCCCAGCCATAAACGAATCGCTTCAATTAGGTTTGCCATGATAAGGACCTGTTTTCGATCGTGTACATATGCCTCTGCGGAGAACCCGTAGTCATCGTCATACATGAGCTCCACTTCAACCTCTTTTGGCTTTACTTGCTTTTTTAAGCCGATATAGACACAAATGGCATTAATAATTTCTTGTTCGGAAAGAATTAGCGACGCCATGGATCCGCCTCATTTTTCTTGCGATCTTTAATCATCACGAAGATTTTACGAATAACCACAATCAGAACATAAATCGCAAGAACGTTAATCATTAATCCTAAAAATGATCCAAGCATACCCATTCCACCTAGAAGACCACCAAATAGGAATCCTGCAAGACCACCAAGCATAAGACCTTTCATTAATCCACCTGACATGAACCCACCTTTAGGAGTGGTTGGAGTAGTAGATTTGTTTGTAGCATTTGTATCTTGTTTTTTCTGTTGTTGGAAGTTTGATTTATTGGTGTTTCCAATATTATTATTAAATCCTCTTTTACCTGATTTATAACCTCTTGCCTCAACAGTTGTTGTTTGGTCTTGAAAAACGAAGCTTCCTAGTGGTGAAAAAATCAGAGTAAGCGCTACTAAAGCTGATAAAACCTTTTTCATATAAATGTGTACCTCCGTAAGTTAGAATGTTTATTTTTATCATTATACCCTAAAATGATAATATTTTCTTGTAAATCACCTTCCTAACCTTTCTACTTTATATACGATGGAGATGGGGAAGGGTTTCGTTTTTTCTATAAAAAGACATTGGTAAATAATTACTAGAGTATCTACTATTAATGTAGGTAAAAAGTGGTTTTCTTATCCTAAAGGCTATAAAAATGGTATAGTATATTTGAAGCATATTCTATAATTTTATTCAGCAGAATTCCCTACTTTTATAATTGGTAGGATAAATAAAACAAGGGTTTATTATTTAGCTAGGTCAATCCCTTGCTGAATAAAGTAAAAGCCTCCGGCGGAGACATGTGATTTTCAAAGGAAACTTTTTGAGCATAGGATCAAAGACTAGGAACGCCACGTCCTGATGTCTTCGTCTTTGTGACCCACATCGTGTGGGCCTAAAAAATATGGGCGCAAATACGCCAAGGCGTATTGATTGAATAGAAGGCAGGAGAGAGGATACGAATGAAAACAGAAATACAGCTACAAAAAACATCCCTCATAGCTGATCTTAGATCTCTTTTTAAGGCAGGAGTTTTATTAGCAAATGTTCTACCTGTGTTTTCAGGATTTTGGTTAGCGATTTACTTTACGGGTGCATCATTTCAGGAAAATTTGGGATTGTTTCTATACACAATGATTGGAAGCACACTTGTCATGGCGGGGGCTCTAATCATTAACAATTGGTACGATGTTGACATCGATACAGTCATGGATCGAACCAAAAAACGACCAACTGTAACAGGCCATTTTTCATTGAAATTTGTGTTGGCCTTAGGGATTATCTGTACAGTTTTAGGATTCTTTTTCCTATTTTTCACCACATATGAAGCCGTCTTTTTTACATTTGTAGGTTGGTTTACGTATGTCGTGTTATACACTATGTGGTCAAAGCGCAGATTTACGATAAATACCGTGATTGGAAGTGTATCAGGTGCCGTTTCGCCACTAATGGGATGGGCAGCTGTTGCGCCTGTCCATCATACTGTCCCCATCGTGCTCTTTTTGATATTATTTGTGTTCCAAATGCCGCATACGTATGCGATAGCGATGAGAAAGTATGACGAATATAAGGCCGCGAATGTTGCGATGCTCCCAGTTGTTCGTGGTTTTGAGGTAACGAAGAAACATTTTCTGTTCTGGGTTATCTGTCTGTTCCCAATGCCATTCTTTTTAAGTGACCTTGGATTGGTTTTTGTTGTTCTTGCGACATTGTTAAACATCGGATGGATCATCTTGAGTATTAAAGGTTTTTCAGTCAAGGATGACATGAAATGGGCTCGCTGGAATTTCCTATATTCCGTGAATTATATATTACTAATCTTCCTATTAATGGTCATTGTCACATTGCCAAATTATTTTGGATAGGAAATCGACAGATCCTCGCTACATTTTTAGATGTAGCGGGGGTTTTTGTTTTCAAAACAGTTAGGGGGAGCACGAGACTCCTAGGAAAAGGGAGGTGCTACTTCAGAGAATGTATTGACTCCCACTGTTCTCCTAATTAACGGAACTAGCGCACCACCAATCTCCTAGAAAAAGGAAAGTGCATGCCTGCAAATCAGTTTATTGCACCACAACCTCCTAATAATAGGAAAGTGTATACCCTCGGGACTGTTGAGAGAACCATCAGCCTCCTAATAAAAGGAAGGTTCGTACCCTCGGGACTGTCGAGAGAACCACCACCCTCCTAATAAAAGGAAATAAAGTACCCTCGGGACTATCTAGATAGCCACCACCCTCCTAATAAAAGGAAAACAAACACCCTCAAAACGGTCTAGCGCACCACCAACCTCCAAAACACTTTATGATTCCCTCATTTATTCTAAAAACATCTAAATACACATTCAATTAAACATGATTACCTTCCATACAACTAAATCTTCAAGCCTAAAATTAAAGCCTTCTGTCACAAATTCAGACCTTCAATCGTCTTGGTTATAAATCAAACAGTGGGAGTGGGTATAATGTACTTTGAAGAAAAAACTTGGGATTGTGTCATAATCGGTGGTGGGGTCGCTGGCCTAACTGCCTCGATCTACTTGGCGCGTGCTGGAAAGTCTGTGCTCGTTTTAGAAAAATCCAAAACACTAGGTGGGAGAGGACGAACAACGAATAAAATGGATTCTTATTTAAATCTTGGGCCACACGCGCTTTACTCAAAAGGAAAATCGATGGAAATTCTACGTGAATTGGGCATCGAAATAGACGGGGGCATTGTGCCGACAAAAGGAAAGATTGTTCACAAGAACAAAATCTATGATATTCCAGCAACACCCAATGGCCTAATAACAAGCCCATTATTAAATTGGAGAGCCAAAAAAGAGCTGTTCTCTTTTTTCATTAAATATAAGAAAATAGATACAAATAGGATTAAAAACATACCATTACGTAAGTGGCTCCAGCATAATATAAAAGATGAAGTAGCCAAGCAACTCATTTTAATGTTATCCCGTCTCTCTACGTATTCGAACGAACCTGATTTGCTAAGTGCAGGTGCAGCGCTAAACCAGCTTCAATTAGGAAATGCGATCTACTTAAATAATGGCTGGCAAAGTATGATAGATGTCTTGGAAAAAATGGCAACCCAGTTAGGAGTCCATTTTCGGACCAGCAAAAATATTAAAAGGATAAATGGCTCATTTCCACAAATCACAGTGCATACAAATGAAGATACCATTTGGGCTCGTAATGTACTGTCAACATCAAGTCCCCATGAAATAGCAAAAATGTTATCAGAACATGAAAACGCTCCAAAAATAAAAGAATGTATTCCAGTAAGGGTAGCCTGTATGGACCTTATTTTATCAAGATTGCCTAACCCGAAAATTGATTTTGCGATGGGGTTGGAGGAGCCATTTTATTACTCAAATCATTCCAAAATAGCGAAACTAAGCAAGCTAGATTACCAAGTTGTCCATGTGATGAAATATGTAGATGCGAATGTGGATACAGAAAGAGAACTAGAGTCATTTTTGGAAAAAGTCCAACCAGGCTGGGAGGAGTTTGTAGTCTATAAACGATATCTTCCTAGAATGACCGTATCAAACGGTTTAGTTGTAGCTAAAAACGAAAGACCGTCTCCATCAGTTGAACAAATACCTGGATTATATCTTGCAGGAGACTGGGTAGGAGATGGAATGCTTGTAGATGCTTCGTTTCAAAGTGCTAAAAGAGCTGCTCTATTAATCCTTGAAAACACACTATAAAAGGTGGTTGTCAAAAAATGTTGGATGAACAGTTTTACCAGGAATATAAGTCTCTCTTGTTTTCGATTGCCTATCGAATGACTGGGACGATTACGGAGGCCGAGGATATTATCCATGATGTTCTAATCGATTTTGAGAAGTCTAATAATGACCAAGTCGAAAATAGAAAAGCCTATCTTTGTAAAATGGTCACAAATCGCTCCATTGATTTTTTGAAATCAGCTCGAAGGCAAAGAGAGGTATATATAGGTCCATGGCTACCAGAACCATTAATCATCCATGATGTTGATCCGATGCATACTGTCTTAATGCAAGATAATATTTCGTATGCTCTCCTATCCTTGATGGAACAACTCAGCCCTGTTGAACGAGCTGTTTTTGTCTTAAGAGAAGCGTTTGGATATGAATATGTTGAAATTGCATCATTTATTGAAAAGGAGGCAGCGAACTGCAGGAAGATATTTAGTAGAGCAAGGAAAAAGCTAGATTATAAGGATGAGACAAACGATTCACAGGTGAATCAGACGGAATTGCAGCATTTGGTTCAATCTTTTCTCCTTGCCGCAACAACAGGAAATATTGAGGGATTACTTAGCATTCTTTCGAATGATGCTGTCCTCTACTCAGATGGAGGAGGTAAGGCGAAGGCTGCATTAGTACCAATAAAAACGAGAGAACGTGTTTCTCAATTTATTTTTGGGCTCATTCGAAAGTTTGGACAGGATGACAAAATTGAAGTTGATTTAGTCATCGTCAATGGACAGATAGGGATTTTGATAAAAAGAAATCAGAAACCAGAAAATGTGGTATGCTTTGAAATAGAAAAAAAGGAAATCAAACATATCTTTTTAATTCGCAATCCTGAAAAGCTAACATATGCCATAAATGGGTATCAATTTTAACTGTAGCAAACATCGTTGTAAGGAGACTACCAATGGATGATAAGTATTTCGATGCACTTTTACATGTGAAAACAAGTGGAGGACAAAAGGGATTTAGTTCATCCATTCATTATCATCGCTATGAGCCAACACCGTATGAAGGGCTAGCTGCTCTGTTTGATCATTATCAATTGAAGAAAACGGATCGGGTCGTTGATATTGGATGTGGGAAGGGCCGTCTGCTTTTTTATATTCATCATTTATTTGCTGCAACTGTCGTAGGTGTTGAGATTGATAAAAGTTTGTATCATGATGCAGTTTATAACCGAGACCGTTATGTAAAAAGGGCGGGTATCCGCAAAGAGGAAATTGATATTCACCATTGTGCCGCACAAGATTATGAAATCAATCCATTCGATAATAGGTTTTACTTTTTTAATCCTTTTTCAATCCAGGTTTTTAAGCATACGATTGCCAATATTCTTCGTTCATACGAGAAGGATCCGCGAGAAATAGAGGTTATTCTATATTATGGTTCAACGGATTACACCTATTTTTTGGAGAATAACACTCCATTTCAAATGAAAAAAGAGATTATCATTCCAAAGTTGATTAAAAAAAGCACATACGAGAGATTTATTGTTTATCAGCTACTATAGGCAGCTTCCAATGGATGGGGGCTGTCTTTTTTATGTGGAAATTGATGTCCAGCTTCAGACGCCATCGGCTCTCTGGTCTAAGCCAATCGCTTTTGAAGGCAAAAAGCGCCTTCTGTCAGCGCTTATTTTATGCATGTCGCCGATAAACGGGCGCCTTGCACTTTAATAAGTATGTTCACCAATTTGTCATTTTTGATTTTGAGCTAACGATATAAAGAGGATAAAGTATCTGAAATCCAGTAATGAAGCGGGTTTGGTCATATTTAGAGGGGGTTTGAATGGACGGGGAAATGCCTATTTTCTCGTCCTTTTTTTATTAGGTGTATCAAAAATTACACTTTATGTGTGATTCAGTTCACAACATTGAGAACGGTTCCTAATTATGATGTAAGTAAGAAGAACATAAGGAGGTTGAGTTGGATGGGAGCTTCAAAAGTTAACCGAAACAAAAAAACAGACGGGGAATTTCAAGGACCATTTGTAGGAACTTGGATTTCAGTCGGTGTTGTTGGAGCAGTCATTCTTTTTACGTATATAGTACTCTACGGCCTATTCATGGCTAGATTCTAGGAGGGGATAAAAATGAAAATGCATCTTGATGAAAAAATATGGCTGACAATTAGTTTCGGTATGATTATGGGTTTCATGCTTCTAACTGGTTACCAAACATTCGCATTAGAAATGGGACCACCAAGTAATATGGAAACGATTGATCCTCAGAAGGTTGACGAAACAGCTCCATTTGATAAGCCAGGTGTATATCAAATCGGCGAAAACGAATATGAAGTTGTTATGACATTAGAAATTTTTAGCTTTAATCCAGGCAAGATTGAAGTACCTGCTGGTTCAAAAGTTCACTTTATCATGACATCTAAAGACGTTGTCCACGGATTCCAAGTTGCCGGTACAAACTTAAACGCAATGGTAATGCCGGGACATATTCAAAAAATCACTCAAACCTTTGATGAGCCAGGTGAGTATTTAGTTCTTTGTAACGAATATTGTGGTGCGGGTCACCAATTAATGGCTACAACTATCACAGTGAAATAAAGGAGGGGAGACCATTGGCAACAGTATTAAATAATTCAGATTTGACCTTTAAAGAAAAAGCAAACAGGGTTTTAGGTGTAAATCCAGAAGATGCAAAAATCTCGAAATCCTATTTATCAGTAGCATTTATCGCATTATTATTAGGTGGACTTTTAGGATTAGTACAAGGATTAAACCGTGCAGGTCTTCTAGAATTACCAAGCTGGCTTAATTATTATCAAGTATTAACAGCTCACGGTTTATTATTAGTAGTTGTAATGTCAGCATTCTTTATGATTGGTTATTTCTACGCTGGTCTTTCACACGATTTAGGTGGATTACTACCTAAGGTAAGAAAATTAGCATGGACTGGTTTCTGGACTAAGATTGTTGGTATCGTACTTGTTGTAATTCCAGTCTTAATGAACGAAGCATCTGTTATGTACACATTCTATCCACCAATGGCTGCACACCCAGTATTCTACATCGGGTTAGCACTAGTGGTCGTTGGTATTTGGCTCTTATCAACTGGAGCATTTATTCAAGTAGCAAACTGGAGAAAGAACCATAAAGGACAGCATCTTCCAATTCTTTCATTCTTTGCTACAGGAGCTTTCATTCTATTAGTTGGAGCAACGGCATTTGTTGCAGTTGAAGTACTATTCTTGATTCTACCATGGTCATTAGGTTGGGTAGACACGATTAACGTAATGGTTTCCCGTACACTATTCTGGGCATTCGGACACACAGCAGTTAACATCTGGTATTTAACAGCCGTCTCTGCATGGTATGTAATCATACCAAAAATAATTGGTGGCAGACGCTTTAGTGACACACTTACTCGTGTTGTTGTTATCGCATTAGTGATCATGAACATCACAGGTGGATTCCACCACCAAATTATTGACCCGGGAATTGGTTTATCAGTTAAATTCCTACACGTATTTATGAGTTTGGCGATTGGTTTCCCATCTTTGATGACAGCTTACGCGATGTTTGTAGTATTTGAGCGTACTGGAAGAAAGAAAGGTGGAAAAGGAGCACTAGGTTGGCTTAAAAAGCTACCATGGGGTGACGTTCGCTTCCTTTCTCCATTTATCGCAATGGCTGCTTTTGCCCCAGCAGGAGCAGGTGGTATTGTACAAAGCACAAACCAACTTAACCAAGTAGTTCATAACACAATGTGGGTCGTAGGGCACTTCCATTTAACACTAGGTATGTCAGTAGTAATGACATTCTTCGGAATTAGTTACTGGTTAATACCACGTCTTTCAGGTCGTGTAATGACAAAAGCAATGAATAAAATTGGTATTATTCAAACCATCATTTGGACAATTGGTATGCTTCTAATGTCTAGTTCAATGCACTGGGTTGGTCTATACGGTTCACCACGTAGAACATCATTCACAGAATATTTTGGTAGCGCACAAGCTGCAGGCTGGGAGCCATTTATGATGGTGGTTGGTATCGGAGCAACATTATTATTAGTTGCAGTAATCATCCAAGTATATGCAGCATTTAACATGATGTTCTTTGCACCAAAAGGCGAAACAGAATTCCCAATTGCTGAAGTAGAAGAAGGTGCTTCAAAAACTCCACTATGGACAGAGCGTTGGGGACTATGGGTAGTGCTAATGGTTCTCGTAATCGCAATGGCATATGTATTACCATTAACCGATATGATTGTAAATGCACCTCCAGGATCACCACCATTTAAGACTTGGTAATCCCGAGGTAGAGTACCTAAATAGAAAGAGATAGCGAAGGAAACTGCTATCTCTTTCTATAATTAACGGTAAAAAAAGAAATAGGATGTGGTCTTCGTGATTAAAAAGAATCGCACGACATTCGCTTGCATGTTAATTTTAATATTTGGATGTGTGCTGTTTTATACGGGAACCGATGGATTTCAAGCATTTACTGCTGAAACAGCAAGAGTTAACCAACTAATAGAGGAAAAACCAGCATTTCCAGATGTAACATTCGAAGATAGTGAGGGACGAACATATCCTATTTCTGAGTTTGAAGATAAGTATGTATTTATCACATTTATTTACACATCGTGTACTACTGTTTGTCTACAATTGGAAATGAATATGGCACAGGTTTATGAGCAGATTCCACGAGAGTACATGGGTAAAGATATCGTCTTTTTAAGCATAAGCTTTGACCCAACAAGGGATGACCCAGCAGTACTTAGTAAATACCGTACCTATTTTGGAGCCGATGGGGAAACATGGAGAATGGCGAGGATATCAAATGAAACTGAATTAAAAAGCGTTCTCGATGAATTTGGTGTAATCGTTATACCAGATGGAAGAGGAAACTTTGCACATAACTCAGCCTTTTATTTAGTGGATCCAAATGGTTCATTGGTTGATGTCATGGATTATCAGGAAATTGATGAAGCGGCTACCAAGGTTAATAGGATGTTAGAAAATAAGAAGGGGGAATAGGCTATGAAACAATTTTTAATTGGACTAGGACTATTATTCGTATTAGCACTACCCCCAGTTGCTAATCTTCTCGAATCCATTATGATCATCCATATGCATATGCAAATGCCTGCAATCGTTATTTCCGGGTTTTTCATGGGAAAGCTGTTTCAAGAGAAGTTCCCGCAGTTTTTTGAAAAATGGAATCAAAACGGAATACCCGGAATTCTGTTATTCATTGTGATTTTGGTGTATTGGACAATCCCGAAAACAATGGACGAGACATTAACCATTACAAGTATGGAAGTGTGGAAATTTTTAAGTCTATCTTTCTTAGCGGGTGTTCCGTTACGTGACAGCTGGAAGAAATTAAGTGATCGTGTAAAAAACATTGTGTTCATTTTTTTTACAGTGAAGTATTTAGGGATGGGTGTATTATATATCAATATTAATAATCAATTATGTAATAATTACCTCGTAATCGATCAAATCACTCTGGGCTGGGGGTTTATTACAACAGCGATTTGTATATTAATCTATCTGGTTTATACGAATTTTACAGATCAATCAATTTATAAGGAATCTTAGAGAAAGAAGCTGCTGATGTGGCTTCTTTTTTGTGGATTGAAACTTATTGGCAGGGAAGACGTAAATATGGTATATCACAAAGACTATAGGTTCTATCCAAAATCGTAGGACATGTATAATGTAAACAATACATACCCATTGAAAAGGAGAAACCCATTATGAAAAAGCTATTCAAATTTATTAAGGATACTATATTCCACGATAATACCGATTATACGATTGTAACTTTAGAAAATCTTGAAAAAATGATGGAACAAAATGAGTTTGATCCAAGTGTGACAAAAGAACTATTAACGATCTTCCAAGAAAGAATCAATAAGGGTGGAGAGGAACAGTTCCAAAGATGGTTAGGGAAACTACAATTCATGGTCCCGGAAGAATTTAAAGATGAGCAAATCGCAACTGAATTTTATCGAAAGCACTCTTCATGGATTGAACAGGAAATTAGAGAGATGGAAGAAGATACGGAAATACCATGGGAGGATCTATCAGAGGATCTATACGAACTGAATGTAGAGGCGCGTAAAGCACAAATGGTTCTTAGAGACCGTATATCAGAATTGTTTTTCGATTTGCAAGATTCTATTTGACAACCTTAATAATAGGGTTCAGAATAATAACATTATTATTAAAGAGGGTGGAAATGTTGGGAAAAAGGTTTGAGACAAAATTAATACATAGTGTAAAAAAAGATAAGCTACCAATTCGAAGCAAAGTTACACCTATTTATCAAACATCCGCTTTTACTTTTGATAACCTTGAAGATTTAGAGGGTTATTTCCAAGGAGAAGGAAATTATTTATATTCGCGTACGGGAAATCCAAATCCCGATGAGCTTGGTCAAATGGTAGCAGCCATCGAAGGTGCACCTGCAGGTATTGCGACTTCTTCAGGACTATCTGCGATTTTAGCGGGAATCCTTTCTGTGGTTAAGAGTGGGGACCATATTGTCGCAGCAGAAGATGTGTATGGTGGAAGCTTCCATCTTTTATATGAAGAGCTTCAACAGCTTGGAATTGAAACAACCTTTGTTTCTTTTGCTGACCTTAAGCAAGTGGAAAATGCGATTCAGCCAAATACAAAATTACTCTATACTGAGTCTATAACGAACCCACTTTTAAGAGTTGAAAATATACAAGCAGTTGTAGAACTCGCAAAACGCAATGATTTGATCACTGTGATAGACAATACATTTGCGACTCCATACCATTGCAATCCATACGAACTTGGTGTAGAACTAGTCGTTCATAGCGCTACTAAATATATTGGTGGACATAGTGATGTAACTGCTGGAGTTGTTGTGGGAAGAGAGGACCTTGTTGCAAAAGCGCGTGCAAAGGTTGTTAATCTTGGTACAAATGTGAGCCCTTTTGAAGCCTGGTTAACGACTCGAGGATTAAAAACACTAGCAGTTCGGATGCAAGTGCAATCCTCAAATGCACGTAAGCTTGCAGATGCTTTACGTAACAACCCGAATATTACGAGAGTGTATTATCCATTTGAAGAAGAAGCTACAGGATTTGGGGCAATGGTATCCGTAGAGCTTGCAAAAACCGTTGATGTTAGCCAATTTTTCAGATCCCTCGGCTGGGTAAAGCTTGTTCCAACTCTAGCTGGGATAGAAACTACTGTATCACATCCGTTAAAGACCTCACACCGTGCACTTCCACCGGAAGCACAGGAAGCATTGGGGATTACAAACGAACTCGTGCGAATCTCGGTCGGGATCGAACACTACGAGGACATCATTTCTGTGTTTGAACAAGCAATTGAAAACTCCTTAAAATAAATCAATTAAAATGAGTATCCACATTAAGTGGGTACTCATTTTTTAAACAAACGATTGATTAATGTAGGAGTCGGTTGGGGGAGTTAGGCTGGAAATTCAAACAAACGATTGATTGAACTGATTATGTGTTGAGGCTGTAAGATTAAAATTCAAACAAACATTTGATTGAATCGAATTTGGACAAAAATAAAGAAGGATGCCCTAGCTCCTTCTTCTATTAAAAAATATGAATTTTTACTACATTAAACTAGCGAGGTCCTTAGCAGTATACTTTCCCTCTATACCCGGTTTGTTTCTTAGATACTGATAGATATCATCCTTCGAATAATACTCCCTAAGCCCCGTAATTATCGTCTCCAAATACTCGTAGGAAGGTTTATTAAACTTGATATCATTCATATTCCAAGGGGCCGTAAATGTATAAATTGGATGGCCACCATCGTCGCGAAGATACAGGATTCTTCCATACCAAGCCCTTTCACGGAAAATCATAGACCCAGTTTCTTTCACCTGCTCTAAATCAATATCAAACTGGATCCCACTATTCTCCTGTTGCAGTACATCAAGAAATTGTTCAGATGTGATCGAATACTTTTTACTGTAGGTTACAGCTGTATCATTTTTGATTCCGTTAATAAAAGCAACACCCTTTGAATCCCATCTTCCTGCTTCTTTCGCAAAATACAATGGGTAAGGAATAGTAAATATTCCTTCGTCGATTGGGGATGAAGGGTCCTTACACCCAACCTCAGTTTCATTAGAACCCTTTGGTCTACCACCCTTTACGTAACAAAGAAATCGATCCGTGTTGATGTTCGAGCCGTAGCTTGCATACCATACATATTGTTTCACCTATAAACACCTGCCTTTGTATTATCATACATGGTATTAACCAATTTACTTTTCAAATTCTCCTTATACTCTAACTTAGATTGTATCTTCGACTTATTTCTACTCATTTCCCGAGCAATAAATGTATATAGGTGTGGGAATATGTTGGTCATTGTAGAATTGTAAATGATTAAATATAAACTAAGGCTGCATGGGACCAGGAGAACCGTCCCTATGGTTCTTGTTTGGTTTTTTAATTCCATATTTTTTTAAGCGATATTGGAGGTTTTGGCGACTCATCCCAAGTACTTCGGCAGATTTTGTAATATTGAAGTTAAACTGTTGTAGTATTTGTTTTAAGTATAGGGTTTCGGCTTCCTCCATGTATTTGTCCAAAGGTTGAACATCTGTTAGTTGTATGCTTAGTTGGCTTTCAGTTTTTGTAGCTTCTGGTTTAGAATTTGTCTTTTTTCGAAAATGCATAGGGAGGTGATTGTAGGAAATGGTATCCTCATATGTAATGACATTCAGTGCTCCCTCAATGATATGCTCTAACTCCCGAACATTTCCCGGCCAGTCATATTGCATTAGAATTTGTAAAACCTGATCATTAATCCTTGTTACATTCATCCCAAACAGATGATTATACTTTTCTACAAATGTGTACGCAAGCTCTCGGATGTCTTCCTTACGGTTCCGTAATGGAGGGATAAAAAGCGTTACAACACTTAGTCTGTAATATAAGTCCTTGCGAAGTCGTCCTTCTGATATGGCATCAATGGGGTCCTCATTCATCGTTGCAAGGATCCGTACGTCTACTTTTTTATCCTTCGTGTCACCAACTCGTCGGAGTGTTTTTTCTTGGATGATACGTAGAAGCTTTGCTTGTAATGCTGGATTCAATGAGTTTATTTCATCTAAAAGTAAAGTGCCACCCTCTGCTTGCTCAAATAAGCCGGGGCGGTCAATTGCACCAGTAAAAGCTCCTTTTTTTGTACCAAACAGGATTCCTTCGATTAGATTATCTGGCAAAGCTGCGCAATTTTGAGATATAAATGGAGCAGAAGACCTGCTGCTTCCATTGTGAATGCTTTGGGCAAAAAGCTCTTTTCCAGTACCGGTATCCCCAATGATGAGAACAGATGAGCTTGTCCGGGTTGCTCGCTTGCTAGCCTCAACTACTTCTGAAATAGTAGTACTGCGCCCTATGATGCTGTCAAATGTATAATGTGTATCACTTTTTCGGTTCATATTCTCACGAAGGAGTTTCTCTAGTTTTGTCACATCGCGCGCAATTTCCATCGCCCCAATTCGCTTTCGTCCATACATAATTGGAATTGTGTTATTAATGGTTGTGATTTCCTGCCCACGATTATTGTAATATGTCTGTTTTGCATTTTTTATTGGTTCACCATTTTTAATGGCTTGAAGCAACGTACTATCCTCATTTTTATGAAACGAAAATACATCAACAAGCCTTTTGTTTAGAACGTCATTTTGATTCATTCCTTCAATTTGAGCCATTTTTTGATTGTAGATAATGGTTGTGCCATCTACGTCTACAACATGTATGCCAACGTCAACTTCATTTACCAATTGTTCAGTCGCTTTGTTTTTTAATAACTCAATCTGTTTCATATGATCGCCACCTTTTCTTATTTCTATTATAAAGGTGCATACAATTTTTGCATATTCAAATCAATTAATGAAAAAATTTTTTGCGAAAAAAGAGATTAAAATCATTAGATGCAAATAATTTTTTCGTTTTGTGTGGTTCGAATGAAATTTCATTACGATAAAAATTTCTTTTTCATTCTATTATAAAGATGTAAAGCCTTATTGAAATGCACTTTTAAGGAGAAAGGTAATATAAAAGTTGATTCTTCAAGATGTTTGGCATGAATCTTGCATAAGATAATAGGCATGATGCACTTCTTTATTAAAATTCCTAATTGGAACAGGAGGATGAAATAGATGACTCAAACTAAAACGGACTCAAGAACGATCATTGAACAAACAGAAAAATTCGGTGCAAATAACTACCACCCATTACCGATTGTGATTTCAAAAGCTGAAGGTGTATGGGTTGAAGATCCAGAAGGCAACAAATACATGGATATGTTAAGTGCTTATTCAGCAGTTAACCAGGGACACCGTCATCCTAAAATTATCCAAGCCTTAAAGGATCAGGCGGACCGTGTAACATTAACATCACGCGCATTTCATAACGATCAGTTAGGGCCATGGTATGAATTAATTTGTAAAATAACAAATAAAGAGATGGCTCTTCCGATGAATACTGGCGCAGAAGCTGTTGAAACAGCGATTAAGGCAGCACGTAGATGGGCTTATGATGTAAAAGGAGTTCAGGATAATCAGGCAGAAATTATCGCTTGTATTGGAAACTTCCATGGTCGAACAATGACTGCGGTATCGTTATCATCTGAAGACGAGTATAAGCGTGGGTTTGGTCCAATGCTACCGGGAATTAAGCTTATTCCATATGGTGATATTGAGGCGTTAAAGAATGCAATCACCGAAAATACAGCTGCATTTCTGATTGAACCGATTCAAGGAGAGGCTGGGATAATGATTCCACCAGAAGGTTTCCTAAAGCAAGCCTATGAGACATGTAAACAAAATAATGTTCTTTTTATTGCGGACGAAATTCAAGCTGGACTTTGCCGTTCAGGAAAGATGTTCGCGTGTGAATGGGATGAAGTAGAGCCTGATATGTATATATTAGGTAAGGCGCTGGGTGGAGGAGTTTTTCCAATATCCTGTGTAGTCGCAAATAAAGATGTGTTAGGTGTGTTTAATCCAGGTTCACATGGCTCTACATTTGGTGGAAATCCAATGGCTTGCGCTGTATCCATTGCTTCAATGAATGTATTAATTGAGGAAAATCTCGCCCAACGTTCTCTTGAACTTGGTGACTATTTTCTAGACCGATTAAAAGAGATAAAAAATCCAAAGATCAAGGAGGTTCGAGGTCGCGGTTTATTTATCGGAGTTGAACTAACAGAAGCTGCTCGTTCATATTGTGAGGCTTTAAAGCAAGAAGGATTGCTTTGTAAAGAAACCCATGATACGGTCATCCGATTTGCTCCACCTTTAATCGTAACAAAAGAGGAACTAGATTGGGCAATCGAACGAATTGAGAGGGTTTTAGGATAAATTAAAAAAGGATCAAGACGCATTGTTTTGATCCTTTTTTATTTTCTTAAGGCATTTCGTCCTCTTTTACTCGGTTTTTAAAGGCTTCATGTGAGACAATGCCTTCCATTTGTTCAGTTTGTCGACTATGGTCTTTTTCCTCACTGATGCTGTTGTTTGGAAAGTTGCCAGGATGTCCTTTTTCTTTATGGTTAAAGCTTTTTCCACGACCCATATCCAATTCTCCTTTCAGATTCATTCCTCCGTAGTTTTTGCATTCGTGTGTTTTGTATGTATTTTGTTTCAGAAAGTAGTGCTTAACTACCTTTATAAATTCTTCATCGATGTTATGAAGACCTAAGAGCGATCTGGTATTTGAGTAAAATGTCATCATCAGTGTTATGAAGACCTAAGTGCGTTCAGGTACTAGGGTAAAAGGTCTTCATCGGTTTTATGAAGACCTAAACGCGGTCTAGTTTTTGAGCAAAATGTCATCATTGGTTTTATGAAGACCTAAACGCGGTCTAGGTTTTGAGCAAAATGTCATCATCGGTGTTATGAAGACCTAAACGCGGTCCAGGTTTTGAGCAAAAGGTCTTCATCGATGTTATGAAGACCAAAGTGCGTATAGAGATTTGAGTAAAAGGGTCTTCATCAAGTGTACGAAGGGTTATTTGTGCGAGATTTTGCTTGAAAAAAACCCGGCATCAGGGTTAAAATCATACAGGTTCTTATCTGATTTAGGGTACAATAGTACTTAAGTTTTTTGGAAGGAGCTTAAAAAATGAACGAAAAAGACGCACAGTTTTACATATCAAATCTCGGGCTCGAGTCACATCCAGAAGGTGGGTTTTATAAGCAAACTTTTGCTTCAGATGAGATGATTGATACGGAGCAAGATAAACAAAGAAAATTGTATACAAGTATATATTTTCTACTGAGATCTGAGGATATATCCCATTTACATCGATTACAATCAGACGAACTCTGGTATTACCACGGTGGTAGTCCGTTAACTGTCCACATCATTGACGAATCTGGAGAATACAAAGAAATGCAGCTTGGGCTAAATCTTGACAAAGGAGAGGTTCCACAAGTTCTTGTACCTAAAAATTCAATATTCGGGTCTTCGGTTAAAAAAGAAAATACCTTTTCACTTGTAGGATGTATGGTTTCGCCAGGCTTTGAATTTGAGGATTTTGAATTATTTACTCAGGATGAACTACTAAAGGAATTTCCACAGCATGAAGAGGTTATTCGCAAGCTAGCGCTGGAGAAAATAGACTAATATAGTGAAAGTGGATTTTTTACATATATAACAGTTAAAAAATTGACTACCTGAACCGGTTTAATCAAACGTTTGATTGAAATTTCAAGTGCCTGATGCTGTTGGGTTAGTTCGCTAAACAAACGTTTGTTTGAAATGAAAATTGCAAAATGAAACAGATTAATTTGAATTATATTTCAATAATATTAAAGGACGCCTTCTTAATGCCTATAGGAAGGCGTTTTTCAATGGTTTAAAGCTTTTATCATGCAACGTAGATTCTTGAGAAGAATGCCGAACATATCTTACATTATATATATATAGATTGAATTTTCTAAATAAATGGAGGGGTTCGGATGAAAAGAAGAACGGCAGAGCCATATAAAATCAAGGCAGTAGAACCATTAGCGATGCTAACGTATGAGGAAAGAAAAGAAGCATTGGAGCGAGCTGGCTACAACACCTTTTTAATTGATTCACAAGATGTCTATATTGACCTCCTAACAGATAGCGGGACAAGTGCAATGAGCGACCGCCAATGGGGAGCCTTAATGGTTGGAGATGAAGCTTATGCGGGGAGTAAAAGCTGGAAAAGGCTTGAGCAAGCAGTAAGGGAGATTTATGGGTATAAATATGTTTTGCCAACACACCAAGGGCGAGGAGCGGAAAATATTTTATCCCAGCTAAAAATAAATCCAGGTGATGTCGTTCCTGGAAATATGTATTTTACAACAACCCGTGCCCATCAGGAGCTGAATGGAGCGAGATTTGTTGATATCATTATTGATGAAGCACATGACTCAACGACGGAGCATCCTTTTAAAGGGAATGTAGATCTATCTAAATTGCAGGCACTTATTCAGGAAGCCGGTGCAGAGCGGATTCCATATGTATGCGTTGCGGTGACAGTTAATATGGCGGGTGGACAGCCGGTTAGTATGGAGAACATGAGAGAGGTTTATAACCTCTGTAAAAGTCATGGGATTGATGTCATGTTCGATGCCACACGCTGTGTAGAGAATGCTTATTTTATTAGGGAACGAGAAGCGGGTTATGAAAATCATCGGATCAAGGATATTTTAAAAGAGATGCTTTCCTATTCAGATGGCTGTACAATGAGCGGAAAAAAAGATTGTTTAGTGAATATTGGTGGATTCCTTGCGATGAATGATGAGGAGCTTTACGCAAGATCAAGAGAATTGGTGGTTGTATATGAGGGGATGCCGTCCTATGGAGGGATGGCAGGGCGTGATATGGAAGCAATGGCACAAGGAATTTATGAATCTATTGATGACCATTACATCCAACATCGTATCCAGCAGGTCCGTTATCTTGGGCAACAGTTGATTGAAGCAGGAATTCCTGTTGTTCAACCAATTGGGGGGCATGCTGTTTATTTGGATGCAAGAAAATTTTTATCACATTTAAAGCAGGAGGAGTTTCCTGCACAAGCATTGGCAGCAGCGCTTTATTTAGATTCTGGTGTTAGGGCAATGGAAAGAGGAATTGTTTCAGCAGGCAGAAATAAGGAAACAGGCGAGCATAACAAACCAAAACTAGAGCTAGTTCGATTAACAATCCCAAGAAGAGTGTATACGAATAATCATATGGATGTCGTAGCCGATTCGGTGATGGCCCTCTATGAAAAAAGAGACCAGATCAGTGGTTTACGTATGGATTATGAGCCTCCAACTCTACGCTTCTTTAATGCAAGGTTTTCACCACTATCAGGTGATTCAGAGTTGATTTCAGAAGAATAGAATGAAAGCCAGCCTTGTTTCAGAACGGGCTGGCTACTTTTTACTTACCTTTTACGAGAAAAGGACGGTCATTTTCCCAATGAACATGAACCGGAAGATTGAAGAAGTTTGAAAGAATTTCACTAGTAATGATTTGATTGGTTTGTCCTGTAGCAAATACATCACCATTTTTTAAAAGCAATGTTTTTGTAAACACCGGAAGAATTTCTTCCACATGATGGGTGACATAAATAATCGTTGGAGAATCACCGTTACTGGCGAGCCTTTCAATGGAATCTAATAATTGTTCTCTTGCGATAAAATCTAATCCATTTGTAGGTTCGTCCAAAATCAAAATTGACGGATCTGTCATTAATGCACGTGCAATTAACACTCGTTGTTTTTCACCCTGAGACAGAGTTGCATAATCTCTGTTTGCATAACCGATACACCCAAGCTCCTCGAGTAATCGTATTGCTCTTTCCCGCATTTCATCTGTTGGTGTTTCATACAAGCCGATGGAGGCAAATGCTCCACTTAAGACCACTTCAAACGCGTTATCAGTTGGGTAGAATTTTTGCTGTAAAGAGGAGGATACAAAGCCAATATTCTTTCGAAGCTCCTCACCGAGATACACTTTTCCAAATTTAAATCCAAGAACGGAAGCATCGCCACTTGTAGGGAAATGATAGGCATTGATTAAGTCCAATAATGCTGTTTTTCCGGAACCATTCAGCCCGTATAGTACCCAATGCTCCCCTTGTTCAACTTTCCAATTAATATTCCTTAGAATAAGTGTATTGTCACGCTGAAATGTAACATTCACCAAATCCAAAACCACTGTAATCAATCCCTTCTTGTTTTAAATTAATAGTATCAAAAAATTTAGATAAGGGTGTACAAAGAAAATTAGTAGGTTCACATAATAAATTCGACTAATTAAGGAAAGGTACGGAGTCAATAAATAATCCCTTTACATAATCTTTACAGAGGATTTACAATGCTTGTTTATAATTTTAATTATATAGGTAAAAAGACATGGAGTTTGGGGGTTCTGCACTTGGGAAAAAAGTTGCGTAAAGTGAAAATGCTAGATAAAGAGAATAATGGCAGAATACGGTTCGTACAGAGATTTTTACAAAGAGTTAATCTGAGTACCCGATTATTTATCCTGTTTGTTTCTTTACTCGTGATATCTGTTGTGGCGGTTGGAACAACCTCCTACATAAAGGCAAAAGAAATGACAATTGAAACAATTGAAAATCGATTAGTACGTGAAGCAGAGTTAATGGGATTTATTGCAGAAAGTTTAAGTTTTGTTTATGTAGGTCAAGACGATTATTTTATGCAACAGTTAGACAGTAATGTTCGAATGCAGCAAAAGAAGCTTGAAGGAGATGGGATACAGGCAGAGTTTTTCTATATTCAACAATCCGAAGTAGTTCCCTTCAAGGTGAGTAAAGATGCAATTCCAGCTATTTCAGAAAAAACAATCACTGACCTAGTTGATCGCAAAAATGGTGTCATTCATGAGAGGATTAATGGCGAAGATTACACGATCTCGTTCCTTAATATTAAGGAGATAGGTGGAATTTATGGAATCCTCATCCCGACGAAATCCTATACGGGTCCAATCGACCAAATGGCTTATTTTACATTACTTGTGATTGCTGTCAGTATCATTGTGATGACGATCGTGATTATCCTATTAGTGCGAACAATTGTTAAGCCATTAAGTGCATTAAGGAATACGATGAAAGAAGTAAGGGAAGGGAATCTCAAGCACTCGGTGGATATACGTACAACTATTCCAGAAATTACTTCATTACATAAGAGCTATAATGCGATGATTGACCAAATGAGAAGTATGCTAAATGAATTGAAGACTTCAACGAAAGAATTGGAAACAACAGGTGATGAATTAAATGTTTCATCTACGGATGCGCTTGAATCTAGCCATCAATTAATCTCGGCGATTGATACGGTAAGACAAGGTGCGGAGCATACTGCAAGTAGCTCTGAAGAGAGTGTCCATGGTTTTAAGACGATGTCAAATCGAATAGAGGATATTATGACAAACATGGAAACTGTCATTGGAAGCTCAAAGAATATGAATCTTTCGGCTGGACGCGGTGAAAAAAACATGGGACAGTTGATTTCAACAATTCAATCATTTGAAGGTGACTTCAATCGTCTCACAAAAACCATTCGAGAAGTTAAAGACTATTCACTTGAGATTACATCACTTGTTGAACTAGTAACGGAAATCGCGAAACAAACAAAACTATTAGCCTTAAATGCAACCATTGAAGCAGCACGTGCGGGTGAAGCAGGAAAAGGATTTGCTGTCGTAGCACAAGAGGTTCAGAAGCTTGCCGAGCAGTCAACGAAAGCAACTGATGAAATTACAGATGCAATAACAAAAATGGAATCTATTACTTTACTCGCTTCAAAGGAATTTGACCAAATGCTGATCCAAATTAATTCCAATCTCCAATTAGCGAATGATTCAAAAATCTCGATTAATGAGTTGATGCAAGGGATTTACGAGGTAAGTGGAAACATTGAAGTTATGCAGGAAGAACTAACTGGACTCGAAAGCATTGTACCAGAACTACAGCAATCTGTTACTCAATTCTCATCTGTGTCACAGGAGACATTAGCGAGCGCTGAAGAAATGCTAGCCTTTAGTGAGAATCAAATTCAACAAATGGAAAATACCAACGGGGTAGGAAAAAGACTGCATAACCTGTCCAAATCTCTTTTAGAAATCACTCAACGTTTTAATGTTAAATAAGAAGGGAAGCTTCAGGCCATTCGACATAGTCACTTGTTGGATGGCCTTTTGTGCCAGTTGAACTTTTTGGGGTATAATTTGAAATAAAGAATACTCAATAGGGAGAGTTCGGATTATGGTCTATGACAAGGTTCGTTGGGGGATTATTGGTTGTGGAAATGTGACAGAAGTGAAGAGTGGCCCAGCATTTCAGAAAATCGCGAATTCCGAGTTGGTAGCGGTGATGCGAAGAACTGGTGAATTAGCGAAAGATTATGCCAAAAGACATCATGTACCGAAATGGTATGATAACGCGGACGAGCTAATCCAAGATTCAGAGGTGGACGCCATCTATATCGCAACACCACCGGGATCCCATAAGGATTATACACTCAAGGCTGCACAGGCGGGGAAACCCGTATATGTTGAAAAGCCAATGGCTCGAAATTATGAGGAATGTTTAGAAATGAATAAGGCTTGTAAAGAGGCAAATGTTCCATTATATGTTGCATACTATCGAAGAGCACAACAAAGATTTTTGAAAATAAAAGAGTTACTCGAAAATGGGGAAGTAGGGGAAATACGATTTGTGTCAACTACACAATACCGCAAAGCGAAAGAAGACCCTACCAATCTTCCATGGCGGGTTCAGCCAGAGCTTTCTGGTGGTGGATTGTTTTTCGATTTAGCGAGCCATACACTTGATATTTTAGATTTCTTGCTAGGGCCAATTAAGGAAGTTCGTGGTTTTGCTTCAAATCATGGCGGGCTTTACGAAGCAGAAGATATTGTAACGGGTACCTATTTATTTGAATCTGGAATCCATGGTTTTGGCAATTGGTGTTTTACCTCGTTTCAAAATGAAGACGTCAATGAAATCGTAGGTAGCAAAGGGAAGATTACGTTCTCTACTTTCGGAAATGAGCCAATCGTGTTGACAACTAAGAACGGAACAGAAGAGTGGAGCTTTGAACGCCCACAGCATGTTCACCAACCGCTTGTGGAAACCATTGTAGCTGAATTGACGGGCAAAAGCGGGGTTTGCCCTAGCAATGGAGAATCTGGTGCCCGTACAAATTGGGTAATGGACGAAATGGTAAAAGGCTATTATGCAAATAAATAAAACTTGCGAAAGGCACCAGAGTAAGCTTCGCCTTTTGTTTTCCCAAAATTTCTCTACTGAATTTTAAATATTGTATAAATTGCTTACACCATTTATCACAAGATTGTGATAAAATAGTTGATATTATTATCAGAATAATATAAGATTTCGATTATTAATATTTTTTTTAGATGTATATTAAATGAAAGCTGGGATTAACATGACGACAGATTTTAAACTTGACATCACCCTTACAACTCAGAAGAAGGAAATGCCACCATTTGATCAATTGGTGTTTGGAACAAGCTTCACTGACCATATGTTTATGTGGGATTATACGGAAGGCAAGGGTTGGCACGATGCTCGTATTGTTCCATATCAATCAATTCCTTTAGATCCTGCAGCAACGGTGTTTCATTATGGTCAATCCGTATTTGAAGGATTAAAAGCCTATCGTACAAAAGACGAGGAAATTTTGTTATTCCGACCGGATCAAAACATGAAACGATTCAATAAATCGAACCAGCGTTTAGTCATGCCGCAGTTTGATGAGGAATTTGCACTTCATGCTTTGAAGAAGCTAATTGAAATCGATAGGGACTGGGTTCCAAACCTTCCAGGTACTTCATTATATATTCGACCATTTATGATTGCTACGGAAGCACATCTCGGCGTCGATCCGGCAAAAAACTATAAACTTATGATTATCTTATCCCCAGTGGGCTCTTATTATAAAGAAGGTATCAATCCTGTGAAAATTGCTGTAGAAAATAAATTTGTACGTGCTGTTGCAGGCGGAACAGGTGATGCAAAAACAGCAGGTAACTATGCTGCAAGTTTATTAGCATCAGAAATTGCAGGTGAAAATGGATATTCACAAGTATTATGGCTCGATGGTAGAGAGAGACAATATATTGAAGAAGTGGGCAGCATGAATATCTTCTTTAAAATCAATGGTGAGGTTATTACACCTGCATTAAACGGTAGTATTCTTGATGGTATCACTCGTAAGTCAATTATTGAACTCTTAAAATACTGGAACATACCTGTAACAGAACGGAAAATTTCTATACATGAAATCCAAGAGGCCTATAATGATGGTGTCCTTGAGGAAGTCTTTGGAACTGGTACAGCTGCTGTTATTTCACCAGTTGGAGAACTTTTCTATAATAATGAAAAAATGAACATAAACAATGGTGAAACAGGAGATTTATCGAAAAAACTATATGACACCATTACAAACATTCAAAACGGTACAAAAGAAGATGTTTTTGGATGGACTGTAAAACTATAAGAAAGAGAAGTAGAAGTGGTGCTTACCCTAGGTGGTAAGCACTATTTTTTTGCGTAAATGAAAAATTCGAGTCCAAAAACTTCACATGAAGCTCAAAATCGTCCACCACAAACAACGCGATCCCAATTTATAATGAATGAATATTGCACAATGCCCTAAGAAGATACTTTATGAAGACTCAACTGG